>JBAVNP010000331.1:0-3753 GCA_049691175.1 Sedimentisphaerales bacterium | reverse complement strand
GGCCTGTCTCGCAGCGGCGGAACTATAACACTTACGCCTTTGATTCTAAAATAAAGGTCTTGTCTGAATTTATTTTCCTCGACAAGTTTTGTAAGGTCGTGATTTGTTGCGCTGATAACACGGACATCGGCTACAGTAGATTTGTTTGACCCTACCGGAATGACAATACCGTCCTCAAGCACCCGCAGGAGTTTTGCCTGCATTGTAAGCGGCATATCGCCGATTTCGTCAAGGAATAAAGTGCCCTTGTCGGCAACTTCAAATAATCCTTTTCTCGCTTCCGTCGCGCCGGTAAATGCGCCTTTTGCGTGGCCGAACAATTCGCTTTCAAGCAGTGATTCTGTAAGGCCGGCGCAGTTTAGCGGCTTAAACGCATTATTCCTCCGCGGTGAATTATTATGAATTGCCTGTGCGAGCAGCTCTTTGCCGGTGCCGCTTTCGCCTTCAATAAGAACTGTTATATTTGTCGGTGCGACACGGCCAAGGGTCGCAAAGACCGACTGCATCGCGATATTTTTACCTGTAACGCCTTCAAACTTAAAACCGTTTTTGTCCTGTGCGGCGGCCCGAACCGCAGGCGATTTTTTCAGCGCCCTTTCGGTCATTGCCCTCAGATGGTCGATATCTATCGGTTTTACAAGATAATCGAAAGCCCCCTCTCGAATCGCTTCTTTACAGGTATCGATTGTTGCGTAAGCGGTAATCAAAATCACCTGACTGCTGGAATTATGCTCTTTGGCAGCTTTTAAAATGTCAATGCCGTTAATTTTGTCGTCATTGAGATTCAAATCAGTTACAACAACATCAAAAAATCTGCTTTCTATCAACTCAAGTGCGTTTTTGGCATTATAGACGGCCAGGGTATCTGCGCCGGTCTGCCGAAGAGCCTCGGCCACGACATCAGCGTGTCCCGTTTCGTCATCGACAACAAGAATCACAGGTTTCTCAATCATATTATCTGTTTTCCAGAGGCAACTGGATAGTAAAAGACGTTCCTTTGCCCGGCATGCTGTCAATTCTTATCGAACCATTATGCGCTTCGATAATTTTTTTAGATGTTGAAAGCCCCAAACCGCTGCCGCCGGGCTTGGTCGAATAATAAGCGCTAAAAATCTTGTCCATATTTTTCAGTTCAATCCCTTTGCCGGTATCACTTACAATAATCACCGCGTTCTTGCCGTTCTTTTGTGTTCTGAGCATCAACTCGCCGCCGCTGGGCATAGCCTGCTGGGCGTTTATAAAAAGATTAAGCAAGACCTGTTTTAACATATCAGCGTCCGCTTTGCAAACCAGGGATTCGCCGGCCGGACTGCTGCGGACTGTAATCGAATGGCTGAAGGCCTGCGGTGAATAAAAATCAATCATATCGGAAACTATCTGATTTATATCAACGCTGGACAAATGCGGTTCGGTCTTTTTAATAAACGTAAGAAAATCCTCAAGTATTTGCTCAAGGCGTTCGGTTTCCTTACGAACCACGGCAACTTTCTTTGCGGCTCTTCTGGTATTTTCATCTTTTCCGGTCAGGTCTTCACTTACAAGTTTGAGATTAACCTTGATTATGGAAAGCGGATTTTTTATTTCGTGAGCGAGGCCGCCGGTCAGACGGCTCAATTCCTCAAGTTCTGACTGTCTGCCGGTGAGGCTTTTGAAATTTTTCCCGAAATTATAAAAATAACAGCCGGCGGCTGCCAAAACCGCCCCAATAACAAAACCCGCAACAATGCCCGTTAATAGAGGGGACAATAAAATATCTCCTTACCCCGATTAGAGCTATTTTCCAGATTCAGTCTCGGTCTTCATTTGAGCCAGTGCCGCTTTACGGGAAAGTTTGAACCTCCCCTGGTCGTCAATCGCCAGAAGTTTTACAGGGATTTCATCGCCGACTTTGCAGACACTGTCAACAGTCTTAACGTAGCCATCGCTAAGCTCACTTATATGACAAAGACCTTCTATGCCGGGCAGAATTTCAACAAACGCTCCGAAATCCTTTACGGAGACCACTCTTGCATTCGGATAAATACGACCGACAGTCGGAGGTTCCGTCATAGCCTGTATAATTTTCTTGGCCTCAAGATGACCGTCCCCGCCGACACAGCTTATATAAACTGTGCCGTCCTCTTCTATTTCTATCTTGGTGCCTGTCTTTTCCTGAATACCTTTAATAACCTTGCCGCCCGGGCCGATGATTTTGCCGATAAGTTCGGGGTCAATTTCTATGCTTATCAGTTTCGGTGCATACTGGCTCAACTGCGGTCTTGCGGCGCTTATTGTCTGACCCATTGTTTCGAGCAGTTTCAGGCGGGCCTGTTTTGCTCTTTCAAGAGCCTCAACTATAATATTATGCGGCAAAGATGCGTCTTTTATGTCAAGCTGTATGGCGGTAATGCCGTCTGTTGTGCCGGCAACCTTGAAATCCATATCGCCGAAATGGTCCTCGTCGCCTATGATGTCTGTCAGCAAAACGTATTTACCATTTTCCTTTATCATACCTATTGATATACCGGCGACAGGTTTGATGATTGGGACGCCAGCGTCCATAAGAGCAAGTGTTCCACCGCAGACCGACGCCATAGAGCTGGAGCCGTTGGATTCTGTAATATCAGATACGATTTTGATTGTATATGCAAAATCATCGGCATTCGGCTTTACCTGCTCAAGAGCTTTTTCCGCCAAAGCGCCGTGTCCGATTTCCCTTCTGCCGGGTCCGCGAATCGGCTTGACTTCGCCAACACTATATGGCGGAAAATTATAATGCAGCATAAATTTTTGGCCATACTCTTCCAGAAGGCCATCGACAATCTGCGCGTCCATACTCGTTCCGAGCGTAACTGAGATGAGAGCCTGAGTTTCGCCTCTTGTAAAAAGCGCCGAACCGTGCGAACGCGGCAATAAACCAACTTCGCACGTTATAGGCCTTATGTCCGTATAACCCCGGCCGTCAAGCCTTTTGCCGTCAAGTATTAACTGCCTTACTATTCCTCTTTGAATCTTGTCAAAAATTCTGATGAAAAGGTTCTTTGAACACCGGGCTTTATTAGTGCCCTCTGCAGGAACGCAGTAAATTTCCTCTGCCTTTTCAATTATTGCCTTGACCGCCTCACTTCTTTCAGACTTTGATTTAATCTGATATGCCTGCTTTAAATCAGCGGTATAATTTTTGGCAATTTCATCGGCAATCTGCTGGTCCCATTCGATTTCGGGTATTTCCTTTTTCTGACCGCACTTCGCGGCCAGCTCATTAATCAAATCACAGACATCTTTTATTGACTGATGCGCCAATTCGATACCTTGGGCAACAACATCTTCAGAAATCTGCTTGGCATCGACCTCTATCATATTAATGGCATCGCTTCTGCCCGCCAGGATAAGGTTGAAATCGCTTTTTTCCCGCAGTTCATACGACGGATTAATTTCAAATTTCCCGTCCACCCTGCTTAGTCTTACAGCGCCGATAGGTCCTTGGAACGGCATTTTGCTGATGGTAAGAGCCGCGCTTGCGCCAATCATCGCGAGAATATCGGAGTCGTTCTGCTGGTCTGCGCTTATAACGGTAACCATAACCTGGACTTCGTCAAAATAACCTTCCGGGAAAAGAGGCCGCAGAGGCCTGTCTATCATTCTGGCCGTCAGAGTCTCCTTTGTGCTGGGTCTGCCTTCTCTTTTCATAAAACCGCCTGGAAACTTGCCGGCGGCGGACAACCTCTCGCGATATTCAACACTTAACGGAAAATAGTCTATACCTTCTCTCGG
>JBAVNP010000330.1:0-11623 GCA_049691175.1 Sedimentisphaerales bacterium | reverse complement strand
AAATAATTATGAGAAACATTCGGTAAAGAATTTATCGCCTGTGCGACAGCAGAAATTTGATCCTCTTCTATATGGGCAGCGATAAGGGTAGAAATTAAGTTCGTATAAGAACATAACGGATCAGAAGCGAGATAATCGCCGGTCTGCGCGAAGGCTCTTGCACGACATCCGCCGCAAATATTCACATAATTACAAATACCACACTTTCCACTAAATTTTTTCTGCCTAATCGCGTTCAAGAAATCTGAATTTTCCCAGACTTTGCCGAAATCAGGAGTTTGCAGCAGATTGCCTACGGAAATTTTCAAAAAGCCACAGGTCTGGACATCGCCACTGTGGCTGATAAAGGCGAAATCCGTGGCGGCAAGACAGCCGAATGTTTTTTTCTTCGATTGGGGATATAAATTTTTAAAAACAGGCGCGAAACGCGGGGCGCAGGTGAAACGGATTTCAATTTTGCTTTGAGCTTTTAAATCCGCAACGGTTTTTAAGGTTTTTTCATATTCTTTCGAAATAAGGGCAATGTCGGAAAGCCCCTCTGCCCTGCCAGCGGGGACGAGCATAAAGGGATTGAAACAATATGCGCCTAATTTTTCCGAAAGTTCGGCAAGAGCCGGCAATTTGTCGGCGTTAAGTTTTGTAACGGTTGTATTAATCTGAAATTTCAGGCCGGTTTTTTTAGCGATGTCAATTGCTTTTAACGTTTTTTCAAAAGCACCGACAGACCGCCGAAAATTGTCATGCTCTTTTGCATTGTCGGAATCGAGCGAAAAAGAAAGCGTTATAACTCCTTCCTGTTTAAGCATTTGCGCTTTTTTCACATCGAAATTATAGCCGCAGGTTGCAAGCGAAATAACCAATCCGCAGGAATTGGCGAAATCTATCAAATCAAATATGTCGTTTCTCTCGAAAGGTTCGCCGCCAGTGAAAATCAGAATGCACCTGTTATAATCGGTGATAGATTTTATGATTTTTTTGCACTGGTCGGTGGTCAAATCATCTTTGAAATCTGCATCGGCAGATGCCCTGCAATGCAGACAGTTCATTTTACATCTGCGCGTAACTTCAAAGGCAACTATGCGAGGCTTTTTTACCGCTGAAGCCATTTGGCCATTTCTTTCGCAAAGTAAGTTATGATTATATCCGCACCGGCTCTTTTGATTGCTGTAAGAGTTTCCATAATAGCAAATTTTCTATCGAAGACGCCCTGCTGAGCGGCGGTATTTATCATCATATATTCGCCACTGACGTTATATGCGGCGATGGGAATATCGAATCGCTGTTTTGCGAGCACAATAATATCGAGATAAGGCAACGCAGGTTTAATCATCACAATATCGGTGCCTTCGGCGATATCCAATTCAATTTCTCTCATTGCCTGCTTGGCTGAAGCGGCAATATCTATCTGATAAGTTTTGCGGTCGCCAAAGGCGGGAGCGGAACCAGCGACATCTCTGAAGGGGCCGTAAAAGGCTGAGGCATATTTTGCGGAATAAGACATTATCGCTGTATCAACAAAACCATTTTCATCGAGGGATTTTCGTATTACACCCACCCTACCATCCATCATATCCGATGGTGCAATTATATCGGCGCCGGCTTTTGCGTGGGAAAGAGCAACTTTAGCCAGAATCTCACAGGTTGCATCATTGTCAATCCTGCCATCCTTCATTAAGCCGCAATGGCCGCTGTCGGTATAGGCACAAAGGCAAACATCTGTAATAACCAATAAATCCGGTACGGCTTTTTTGATATTTCTAATCGCCTGCTGGACAGTGCCATTGTCGTCGTAAGCCTGGGAGCCTTTTGAATCCTTTTTCTCGGGCAGGCCGAAGAGCAAAATCGCGGGTATTCCCAAATCGAAAACTTCTTTTGCCTCATCGACAATCTTATCAGGCGAAAAATGGAAACAGTCTGTCATCGATTCAATCGGCTTTTTAATCCCCTTCCCCGGGCAGACAAATAATGGATAGACAAGATTATCAACAGAGAGATTAACGCCTTTGACGAGCCTTCGCGTTGAATCGCTTTTTCTAAGCCTTCGTATTCTGACAGGCAAATTCTGCATTCGATACTCCAGTTACTGACATTTCTTCATCGTTTAAGTAACAATCCGGCTCTAAAAACCACTTTGATTTAAAATCATCGCCGGTGAATCTTGCGTTAGAGCCGCAGAGATTGAGCCACTTACATTTTTTACACTTTTGCGGGGCAAAAGGAATTTTATTTTTAAATATATTGATAGAATTATTAAGAATATTTTCAAAATTCGACTCTGCAATATTACCAAGCGAAAAATTCTGCCAGAACTGGTCAGGATGGACATTACCGGCAGGGTCGATTGCGAAGATTTTAACGCCGATTTTGTTGCCGCCGAATTTTTGGAGCAAATCGAAACTTTCCTGATACAGCGGCGAATTTTCCCGTTTTAAACGATTTAAAATAAATACGCCATCAGCGTGATTGCCGACGGTTAAAACTTCTGTAACTCCTTTTTTAATATAATGTTGTGCGCAATTACAGATGTCATTTAAGGCCTGTCTGATTTGCTGGTTAGTGCATTTGAGATTATTTTTTGCCGCGTTTCCGGCTGAAATTAGATGATAAAAACAGATTCTCTGGATATTCAACCTGGCGGCAAGGAAAAATATATCGCGAATCTGATTAAAATTTAAGTTTGTTATTGTAAAACGCAGGCCGGTTTTAAGGTTCACGTCTTTACAAAATTTTACGGCGTTAACCGCTGCCATGAAACTGCCGCTAACACCACGAAATTTGTCGTGTGTTTCTTCTGTGCCATCAACTGAAATACCAACATAGTTTACTCCAATGCTAACGAGTTTTTTCGCGATTTTAAAATCTATTAAGTTTCCGCTTGTTGAAAGAGCCGTGCGCAGGCCGATGCTGCGAGAAAAATCAAGAAGCTCAAATAAATCGTTTCTTTCAAGGGGTTCGCCGCCGCTGAAAAGGACAACGGGACATTTAATACGTTTTAATTGTTTTAAAAGTTCCTTTGCCTGTAATGTATCAAGCTCCTTACCATTTGAAAATTCGGTTTTATTATAACAATGCAGGCAATTCTGGCTGCATTTGTTTGTGCAGTTATAGACAACAACGGGGCCTTTTCCGTTATCAGAATGATAACGGAAATCGTCTGATGAATTTTCAATGCCGCAATAAAGTTTCGAGATGTTAATCATTTTACTTTTTCCATTGCTTCAATTAGGCCATCAATTGTATGTTCTTTTGATTCAATATCAGGTTTAATACCAAATTTTTTGAGGGTATTAGAAGTTATTAGGCCGATTGAGGCGATTTTTATTTTTTTACTTATATCTCTTGGTTTAAAATCCCTAAAAAAACACTCAACAGCGAAACTACTGGCAAAAATTATCCAATCCAAATCAATTTTAATTATTTCTTTCGAATTATTTTCAATTTTTTTTGCCGTATAGATTGAAACCTGCTTAATTTTCGCTTTTGCCGATTTAAGTTTTTCAGCCAATACCGAATCAGCAAGTGCAGAACGCAGAAGTAATATCTTTTTGCCCGCAGGTTTGTATTTTTTTATGAAACTTTTCGCAAGCTGGCCCGATGTGAAAAATTTTGGTACAAAATCGGTTTTCATTCCAAAATCTTCAAGGGCATTTGCGGTTTCCGAGCCGATGCAGGCAATCTTCGCAGACGCAAAGATTCGAGCGTCTTTGTTTAATTTCTTTGCTGCTTTAAAAAATAATCTTACCCCTGTCGGGCTTGTAAAAAAGACCCAGTCGTAATTTTTAATTTCATTAACAACTTTTCCAAAACTTTTGCTGCCGGTTAAATCCTGTATTTCAAAGGTCGGGCAGTTTATCGCTTCTGCGCCGCGGGCGGCAAGTTTACAGGCAAGTTCGGCGTTACCCGGAGAATCACGGGTTATTAAAATTCTTTTTCCGAACAAAGGCCGGTTTTGAAGCCAACTGAAACATTTTTTCCCGATTATCATTACTGCCGGCGGTTCGATATTTTCTTTTTCGCACTTTTTGGCAATACCCGAAACTTTACCTTTAACTATTTTCTGATTCGCCAGTGAGGCATTCGCCACGACAACAGCATTCGTATTCGCGGCAAGTCCCGACTTAATCAACCTTTGGCAGATTTTGTTCATATTTCCGACAACCATATAGAAAACGATTGTGCCGGAAAGTTTCACAAGACTTTTAAAATCAATATCAATCTCTTTACCGCCGGCGGTCTGACCAGTAACATAAGTTACTGATGATGCAGTACTTCTGTCCGTAAGGATAATTCCAGCACAGGCCGCGGCGGCTGATGCGGCTGTTATGCCGGGGATAATCTCAAAATCTATTTTATTATCAACTAAACATTTCAATTCCTCTGTCGCCCTGCCGAAAATCAGGGCGTCGCCGCCTTTGAGTCTTACGATTTTTTTATGACTACGAGTTTTTTTGATAATCAGCCGATTTATGTCTGTCTGTTTTGGGGAATATTCTGCGTGTTCTTTCCCAACGTAAATAAGTTCCGCCCTCTTTGGAGCGATATCCAATAATTCTCTGCCGATTAGTCTGTCATAAAGAATGTAATCGGCCTGCCGCAAGATTTGCAAGCCTCTTACGCTGATAAGGCCAGCACTGCCGGGGCCTGCGCCAATTATATAGACTTTCGCTTTTTTATTCATTCTTCAACAACTCCGCAGCGCCTGCCTTTAAAAGTTCATTAGCCAAATCCTGCGCAACTTTGTGAGCGGATTTGACCAGTCCCTGTTTTTTGCGTTTGATAAATTCAGTTCCATTTTCGTCGGACACAAAGGCATAAATTGTAATATTATCACCTGCGATTTTCGCAAATACGCCCGCCGGTGCGTGGCAGCCCGCTTTTATTTTGTGCAGGACAAGTCTTTCCGCGTTAGAAGTAATCCGTGAAGCGTTGTCATCAATTCCAGCAAGCAATTTTGAAATTTCTTCATTATTTTTTCCTGCCTGAACAGCAATCGCACCCTGAGCAGGCGCAGGAATAAATTCTGCCGGACTGAAACATAAAGAAACCTTCTCAGTCAAGCCAAGCCTTTCGACTCCCGCGTAAGCGAGAACCGTGCCGTCAAATTGGCCTTTTCCGACCTGACTTATTCTTGTCGGAACATTGCCTCTTATCGGAACACACTTCAAATCGGGTCTTTCGTGCAAAAGCTGAGCCTTTCTGCGAAGACTTGAAGTTCCGATTTTTGCGCCTTTGGGCAAACCATCAAGCGATTTTATTTTATGACCGCAAATGAGACAATCCTGGCAGAATCTTCTGTCTAAACAAGCCGCAATAATAATATCGTCCGGCTGTTCTACCGGTAAATCCTTGAAACTGTGCACGGCGATATCAGCTTTGTTTTCGCGCAGGGCATTTTCAACAGCAGCGGTGAAAAAACCTGTCTGGGATAATTCCCACAGGGGCTTTTTTTTATCAATGTCGCCTTCGCTTTTTATCTCGACGATTTCAAAACTGATGCCGGGATTATGTTTCTTGATGTTTTCGACGACAATCTGCGACTGAATAATCGCCAGCGCACTTGACCGTGTTGCTATGCGGAGCTTCATTTGCCGACCTTTTGTGCAATTTGCCCTGCAAAGATTAAACCGCTCTGCCAGATTTTAAACGCCCGCAAATGCTCATCTATAATCGCCTGTGCCTTGGGAATCTCATTTTTGCGGTTCAGATTATTAACGTTTATGATTTCTTTGAGACTATCGATATTGAAAAGTTTTATATTATCAAGTTTTTCGACTTCCGACTCAATGTTCGGCGGCACAGACAGGTCTATCAAAAGCAAAGGTTTCGTTCTTTTTCGCAAAATTGACTTTGCCGTAAGCAGCGGCTGCGGCGATGATGATGCTGCAAAAACAATATCCGCATCCGACAGATTGTTTTCCAGTTCGTTTAACAGCAAAAACTGTCCTGCGGTCTTTTGAATCAACTGCTCGGCGGCAACGCGGTTTCTGGCGGCAATGGTAATATCTGTCACGTTTTTCCTGATTAGATGCTTTGCAACAAGTTCGGCATTCGCACCTGAACCAATCACAAGAACTTTAGCCTTGTCTATTGCAAAATTAACAGCGGCAAGCTCGACAGCAGCTTGAGCGATGGAAAGAGCGCCTGTGTTTATGTTCGTATATGTCCTGACGGCTTTTGCGACACGAAATGTGCTGTGCAGGAGATGATGAAACATCGTATTTACGGTTTCGCATCGCAGCGCAAAACTATACGCGGATTTCAACTGAGAAAAAATTTCATTTTCGCCGATAATCTGCGACTCAAGGCCGGCGACAACACTGAAAAGATGTTCCGCAACGTCAAGACCATAAAAAGTCTGTTTGTATTGATTCCAGTAATTATTAGAAACAAAATCGTCAACAAACGCCGAGACATCGAAACGCTTTTTTGCATAAAAATAAAATTCGAGTCTGTAGCAGGTATTAAGCACAAGAGCATCATTGATTTGAGGATAATCGCGACAATTATAAAGAAAGTTTCTCTGCCGCTCTTTATCGAGAACAAGCTTTTGGCCTGCTGCGGTGAGACAATCCCTGAAACTGACGCTTTGACAAAATAAATCCATAAACTTCCAAGCCTAATTAGTATAACTATGAAGGCCCGCGAAAATTTTAGAGAAATTTACCCACAAAAAACAAAGTATAATCAATACAAAACCTATGATAATCCAAATACTATTTAAACACAAAAATTTTTGTCCGTAAAGATACCTGAAATGCAGAAAGGCGGCGAAAACAAGCCAGATTGCGAGCGAAAAAGTCTCTTTTGGATCCCAACTCCACCAATCGCCCCAGGCAAAGGCCGCCCAGATGCTGCCGAGAGCTATCCCCGCCGTCAAAAGCGGAAAGGCCATACAAATAAATCTGTATGAACGATTTTCAGTTTCAGCTTTTTTGTCGAACAGATTCTTAACCGCATAAAAGGCCGCTCCGGCAAAAAAGACATAAGAAAGCAGACAGGCAAATATATGCGGCACAAAAAAAATACTTTTGAGACTATGCGACGGCACAGACATTACACGAGAATAAAAAATAAACACTATCGCAAAGAGCAGGATAACCGCCGTTATAATATCAGTTTTATTCCATTTAACCCAAAGAAGGCCGAAAAGACCTATGCAGCCAATTGCGTAACCTGCAAAAACAGTGCATCTGCAATTGATAAAACCTGCCGCCAAAACCAGCAAAACGCCGGGGTAAACCGCGAGCGGCCATTTTGTCCTGCAATCATCTTTAAATTCAAACAGGCCGACGATAATCAATAGGCCGATACAACTCCAAAGTCCCCTGCCTGCCGAAGAAGTGAAAAACCATTTCGACCAGGCGGCACCCATTACAGCGCCGATAATACACAGCACAGCCAGAAACATCAGTGAAACTATGCCGGTTAATAGACAAAGCTTTTTTAAACTGTCCACAAACAATCCTTTGAAAAGCTGACAGTAAACGGTAAATCTATATATAATCATAGCAGATTTAACAATGGTTTTACATTAAATTTCGCTCGTAAAACCAGTTAAAATCAAGGTTTAAAAATGGCTATTGCAAATCTTTTATTTTGCGCTATAATATTCCGTTTCCCGTATCCCGTTAAAAAGCAAAGCCTTAACTTGTTAAACGAATAGAATTTAGGAGCAAAATAAAATGGTAGCTATAAAGCAGCCGCAAGTCGACCTGTTGACCGCTGAAAATGTCACCTTCGAAGATATCCTGTCGACAACCAATTACGTAAACGCAAGCGAACGAAACAAAATCGCATTCGCCGAGAAAACCGAACAGGAATTGTCAAAACCCCGCAGAAAAAACCATCTGGCGTTAGGCGCAGCTCTGGCGGTGATTGGTAAATGCCAGCAGGCAATCGAAATGCTCGAAAAGGCCGACGACAGCAAAGAAAAATACCTTGAACTTGCATTTTGTCAGCGAAAGACACGTCAGTATGATAAGGCAATCGAAACATACGACAAAGCCGCAAAGGCAGGAGCCGATGTATTGGCGGTTAACTGTGCAAAGGCTGGCGTATATCGGCTCCAAAAAGATTTTGCTAACGCTGCAAAAGCACTCAAGACCTGTGAAAACTATCAGAAGGTCAGCGCACAGTACCACTATACACTCGGCCGATGTCTGCAGGCACAGGGAGACTATAACACGGCAATAGAAAACTACCAGACAGCAGTAGAGATTGACCCGGTCTATTCAAAAGCGATATTCCACCTGGCGTTTCTGCTCGATATCAGGGGCGATGAACAGGCGGCTATCGACTACTATAAACAGCTTGTAAACAACGGTACGCCTTATGTCAGCGCACTGTTTAACCTGGCTGTTCTTTACGAAGACGCTGAGGAATACGACAAGGCTTTAAAATGCATCAACCAGGTTCTTAAATTTCATCCGAATAATCAAAGGGCAATCCTCTTCAAAAAGGACATCGAAAGCTCCAAGACTATGATCTATGATGAAGAGATTGAGAAAACAAAAGACCAGCGGAACAAGATTCTCGAAACACCTATTTCCGACTTCGAGCTTTCAGTAAGAAGCAGAAACTGCCTTAAAAAGATGGATATCAACACCGTCGGCGACCTGCTGAGAACTACAGAGGCGGAATTGCTCGCTTATAAGAATTTTGGCGAAACATCGCTTACCGAAATCAAAATAATGCTCGAATCAAAAGGTCTGCGGCTCTGTATGTCTGTTACCGAAGACAAAGGCCTGCTGTCAGTTTCGCAGGAGGCACAGGAATCCCAGTCTGATATCTCGCCTGAATTGATTAATAAGTCTCTGGCCGATTTCGAGATGTCGGTGCGGGCAAGAAAATGCCTCGAGCAGCTGAATATCAAAACTATCGGCGAACTGATTTCAAAAACAGAAGCCGAACTGCTCGGCGTCAAAAACTTCGGCGTTACAAGCCTGACGGAAATAAAACAGATTCTCGATTCGCTCGGACTGAATTTGCGTAAACTCGATTAATATCGACATGATAATACAGATTGAAACACTTAGGAAATTTCAGCTTGTCGCAGGGATGCTGCTTACCATAGTGTCCGGCTGCGATAAAGGCCAGCAACCTCTTGATGCGGCTACATATCAAAGCAACGACGAATATACCGTCAGAGTCCTGCTCGACGATAAAGCCTCCGCCGCGTCTATAAGAATAGATTCTCCATATAAACTTATCAGCGTCGATACCACAGAGGTTTTTCCCGCACAAAAAACAGACGGCGAAATCAATATAGAACTTCAAACAGACGGCATAAAAGCAGGCGAAATGCTTTTTAAAACAAAACGGCTCATAATAGAACCGCAAAGCCCCCTGCCGCTTAAAATCAATAACCAGGCCTATCGGGGCAGTATCGAATTTATAATAAATGACGACAGCAATAGTATGATGATTATAAATAACGTTTCGACTGAAACATATCTTATGGGAGTTATAGCCGCCGAGATGCCAAGCTACTGGGAAGCAGAAGCACTAAAGGCACAGGCTATCGCGGCAAGAACCTACTGCCTCTATATAAAATCAAAATTCGGAAAAAACCGCAACTGGGACGTCAAGGCGACACAGGCAAATCAGGTCTATAAAGGGGTATCCGCTGAAACTCTGCGAACAACTAATGCCGTCAACGCAACGACCGGTATGGTGCTTTGCTGCGAGAATGAATCAGGCGGCTGCGAAGCATTCGGCGCGTATTACAGCTCCGTCTGCGGCGGGCACACGGAAAACGCTCAGGATGTCTTTGGCGAAGGCTGCGCTCCACTTGCCGGCGTGGATTGCCCATACTGCCGGAAAATTACAAGACCGGATATTTTCTACTGGCCTATGGTAAAATTCGATAAAAAATATGTAACACAGCAGCTTACTGAAAGATATCCCAGTCTAAAAGAATTGGGCAAAATAGAAAAAATAGAAGTCGCCAAAGAAAACAGCTACGACAGCACTGTTTTGCGAGACGGCCTGCCGTCCGAAATGAGCAATTTCAAAAGAATCGTCAGTGTAAAACTAATCGGCTCGGCCAAACAGCCCTCGAAAGCCACGGGCCGTGAGCTTATCGAACCGAATTTGCCGCCGCCGCCCCCTAAAACAGCATATCTTCGCGCGGAAGATATGCGTCTGGCAATCGACCCGACAGGAACAAAAATTCAAAGCACATCCTGCACGATACTAAATACGCAAAACGAAATTATGTTTGTAACCGGCAAAGGCTTCGGGCATGGAGTAGGATTGTGCCAATACGGCGCAAGACAAATGGCAAGAGACGGCAAAACCGCCGAGCAAATCCTCAATTTCTACTACCCCGGCAGCAGAATTAAAATCCTCTATTAAAAATAATTAACCACGGATTTCACGGATTACGCTGATTTAATTTTTTTCAGGCAATCGGGGCAGAGGAGTTGGCCGGAGTCGATTCGCTTTAATTGATCGATGCGAAAGAAACGGGCGCAACTATCGCATTTATGGTTTGCGGCGATGTTTTGAAGCAATTCAACGATAACGTTGACGCGAAAAATCCAGCGGATAATCACAACGGTGATGACAATTGTTAAAATAATTCCAAAGACATATATTCCAAAGAAAAATATAGATTCGGATAAGTTTTCAGTCATATTCATTCTTTTTTGCGTTTAAGATTTATATGTATATATTATATCCCAAAAAACACTTTGTCAAAGAGTAACGGCGGAAATATGAGTATCTGCCCGCTTGCCAAAACTCCTTTTTTTGCTTATACTTACGATTTTACGTCAAACGGTTGCGGTTGCGAAGCTCGTCACGGTTACGTTAAACGTAAAACGTAAGACGAAACGAGCAGCGCAACCGATGAACGAAAGACGCAATCTGATATGAACGTATTCGAGATTATCAAAAAGGACAGCTTAAGTTCTGCACGAACGGGCATATTACAGACGGCCCACGGCAGAGTTCGCACTCCTGTTTTTATGCCGGTCGGCACAAGGGGCGCGGTTAAAGGCACAATGCCGCAACAGCTTGTCGATGCAGGCAGCCAGATAGTTCTCGCCAATACGTTTCACCTGATGCTAAAGCCCGGAGTCGAAATAATAGAAAAGTGCGGCGGACTGCATAAATTTATGGCCTGGGACGGGCCCATACTAACCGACAGCGGCGGGTTTCAGGTGTTTTCATTAAGCACAATCAATTCCACCGACGACAGCGGAACTGAATTTGCCAGTCCTTATGACGGCGCGAAAATAAAACTTGACGCGGCAGGCGCAACCGGAATTCAAAACAGACTCGGAGCTGATATTATTATGTGTTTTGACCAGTGCCCTGCTTTTGACGCAAAACCAAAGGAGCAGCAAAGAGCCGTCGAGCGCACAATAAAATGGGCAAAAATCTGTAAAGAATCTCACTCAAATAATCGCCAGTTATTATTCGGTATTGTGCAGGGGCAGACCGACCGGCAGCTGCGACAAAACTGCGCGGCAGAATTAATAAAGATGGATTTTCCCGGCTACGCAATCGGAGGATTAAGTGTCGGCGAAGGCACGGAGCAGATGCTTCAAACCGTCCGTTTTACCGCCCCACTTTTGCCTGAAAACAAACCCCGCTATCTTATGGGGGTCGGCACACC
>JBAVNP010000329.1:0-1904 GCA_049691175.1 Sedimentisphaerales bacterium | reverse complement strand
GCCAATAGCCTTCGAGATATATATTGTCCGGCAGTTTGAAAAAATCAGCTTTATATAGTGCTTTATTATATCTGATGTGGGTTGGAGATAGCGCAGCGTGGCCGTGTGTAAGAACGTGAAATAATTTTTGGAGTTTGTTTTGCTTTACATTGGTTAGTTTCCTGATTTCTGCGGTAACAGCGACGTTTTCCTGAATGTTAAAATGAGACAGCTCAAATCTCCTTGGGCCTCCATAATAATAAGCTGTTGTATCGAGCTTGACGATTGTATTATGTATGTAAGCAAGCTGTCTTCCGGCAGCATATTGGAGAAGCTGATTTCCCAGACCGCCTTTTAAGCATACTATAATCATCTTTAATTAAACTTAACAAGATTGGAAATATTTTCAAATAGACGCTGCAGCCGAGATTTCTTGCCGCGTTTTATCCATCTGAACATTTTACGTATATCTTTTCCCTGTTTGAGGCCTTCGATAAGTTTCTCATATATATCCTTATCGTGTCTTGTATTTATAAAGTGAAGGATTTTGCCTTTTTTAGTCAGGTGATAGTCGTTATAAATTTTCGCGTTGAATATTTTTATTTTCAGGCCGTGCCAATCCTGAACTTTGTCAGATATTTTCCAGTGTATGGTCTGGCTGAGCAGGTCTGATATTGCTTTCTGGTCAGTGGTTTTTTCCTTTTCGCATTCTATTGCCCAGGCATCGACGAGTTTTTCAGCGGGGCTGTTGAAAAAAATGATGCCCGAATTTATAACGCCGTTGTAGTAGTCAACCTGTTTCTTTGATTTATAAAAGGTAACACCAACGTCAAAGCCTGTTTCTTCAACCCTTGTCGTAAACAGGCAGTCTGCGTCAACAAGAACCATCGGTTCTGAAAAATTCTCGAAGTAGTGTCTGACGCAGAACGGCTTATGTGTGTAGCGTCCGCTGGGGATGCCGGTATTGCTCAAATGTGAAATTCCTTTATGGTTGACTTTCTCGCTGATTTCGATTGGTATTATAGTCGCATCAAGCTGTTTTTTTTGTTCCTCCGTCAAGCCTATATCATAGACTATTATGGGTTTATTGTAGAATTTACGAACGCTGCAGACCAATTCTTTCAGGCAGTGAAAAAAACCGCTGTCGCTGGCAGTAACTATGTTCATTTCACTTCTCCATTACCAATTTTTTGCTGCAAATGGCATAAAGGTGTTCCGAGCGGTTGTGGCAAAGACCAGCCAGGCTCTTTATCTTCAGTACGGCTCATAAGAAAAGCCTTGAATAATCCAATATATAACCGCAAGTCAAACGGCTGATAATGAATAGCCTGTTTAAACAGCTTTATTGCAGCGGTACGATATTTACCTTTTCGATATCGTTCGGCTGCTCTGCGGTAAACACGACCAATTTTTTGGAAAGCGATTGGTCGAGGAACAATTTTATCGCCTCCAAGGCTGAAATAAAATCTTTCCAGCGATCTGGCCCTGTTGTATGAGCCTGAAACAGAAGATGCTTTTGAATGTGCATCTTTGCTCGAATATCTCGTAACTTTAATGTCAGGCACAAATAAAATTTTTGTCCGCACGGAAAGCCTTAGAAAAGCATCATTGTCATCGGAATTTCTTAACGCCTCGTCAAACCAGAAATCATTCAGGATATTTCTGCGTATAAGCACAGCCATTGGCCAGATAAAACTATTTTTAAAAAGTTCTATTGTAATGAAACCTGATACGCACCTTTCAATGCTGCAGGAAGGCCGATTTGTGTTATCTTCTTCCTCGTTGCCGACTGTTGTGGCTGTATATGCAAAGCCGAAATCCTTATTTTGCTCAAGTTTTTCAGTCATTATTTTGAGAAAATCTTTTGGCCAGACATCATCTGAATCGAGAAAAGCAATGAACTTGCCGTTTGCCTCGGCCATACC
>JBAVNP010000328.1:0-9574 GCA_049691175.1 Sedimentisphaerales bacterium | reverse complement strand
CTCTAAGTCTATGAATGCCGGCGGCTTGGGAACTGATTGTAAATCTGTGGAAAAGGTAAAAGTTGACGATTTACTTGCTGCCGATGCCATTGTGGTTGGTTCGCCGACATATTACGGCCAGATGGCTCCGCAGATTTCACAGCTTTTTACGGATTCTGTGGGCAAGCATGGCGCTTTGACCGGCAAGGTTGGCGCGGCGTTTAGCAGTTCCGCTAACATTGGCGGCGGAAATGAAACCACGATTTTAGGCATTTTGGAGGCTATGTTGATTCACGGAATGGTTATTCAGGGCGATTCTCAGGGCGACCATTACGGCCCGGTTTCGATTGGCCAGCCGGACGAAAGGGTTAAGTCTCAGTGCCAGCGGCTGGGCAAAAAAATTGCCCAGCTTACCACCAAATTGCTCGGATAAATAAAGTTGATTTTTTGATTAAAAAAGCGGATTTTGTTTTGACAATGAATTAGAGGCTCGTTAAATTCACTATTGTAAATTTTTTGTATGGAGGCAAATAATGCAAGAATATGAGGACCTCAAAAAACTCGTAGAAGAGGCCGAAAGCGACATCAAAAAGGCAGAGGGCGGCAATAAGGCGGCCGGCACAAGGGTCAGAAAACAAATGCAGCAGATAAAACAGGCTGCCCAAACTGTCCGAAGCAAAGTCCTTGAACTGAGAAGCACCGAAGGCTAATCCAAAGAAAAAGTTCGCTTAAGCACTAATTTCCCGGCAATATCCAAGCCGCCTCGGCAGCGGAGAAAAAGGGATGTTCAAAGGAAGTTTGTGATCTATCATCACAATAGCGACACAGTTTGTGAAAGATAATTCTGATGCCCCCGCCACTATTGTTCGATATGTCAAAAATCGACCTGAGCCAGATTGTCATCGACAAAAAGACAATCGAGGAAGCTAATCCGCAAAGATTCGAAATGAGCCAGCTCGACGGCGTTATCTGGTACGATAAAGAAAAATTTCTCATCCTCGGCTATAAAGATATTACCGAAAAAGAATTCTGGGTAAAAGGCCATATCCCCGGCAGACCATTAATGCCGGCCGTAATAATGATTGAAGCGGCTGCGCAACTATCCAGCGTGTTCGTAAAAAAGGTTTATAAGCTTCCGGGGTTCATCGGCTTTATGAGTATCGATAAGGCAAATTTCAGAAGACCAGTCGAGCCGGGCTGCAGATTATACCTGCTCGGAAATATCACGGAATTCAAGAGCAGAAAATACGTTTGCGTCGTGCAGGGCATCGTCAACGGAATAATGGTCTTTGATACCGTTATCGCCGGCAGAGACGTGTGATAGTAAGAGAACTCAGAATACAGAACTCAGAACACAGGAGACAGGGGAAAATTTTAAGAACGTCGAACCCATTCGACTACGCTCAGGGCAGGCATTGAACGTTTAACATTGAATAAGGAGTTGGCCTTTGGCCAAGACATTGTTTTGATGAAGAAGCAACGGCGGGTAAATCCGCCGGAGGCGGGCCCCGATGAGATAGCCCCTGATGAGATAGTTGCGGCATCTCACAGGGTAAACTGGCATCTCACGGGGCAAGTAAAGTTTGAAAAGAAAAAGAGATAGAATTTTAGCATGCCATTGAGGAAGCAGCAGGGGATATCAAAAATCAAAACTTTTATTTTTAGACAGAAGCAAGATATTCTTCAGGAATGGGTAAACTATTTTCAGGTTTCGCGTCTATCCAATGAAGGATTCCAAGACTGCGAATAGTTAAAGCAACTTCTGTCTTATCAAGAGGTGGACGACGCTTCTGTTTCCACATCATTACCGCATCAAGAACTTCAGTTTCAGAAATGATTTGGTTTTTTTTCTTAAGTTCCTCTGTCGCATACAGCACTGTAGCCACAATTTCTGCTTGTTTAGTATTCATTCGCATAAATAGATCTGTGGTTTTGTCCAATATTGGCCGCCATTGTTCAAACAACATTCGATAGTTCTTGTGAATTTTCTCGAAAGATAGACCAACTTTGACCATAAACATTTTGCCAGAACGTTCTTCTTGGAGGAGATTGTTGTTGATAAGTTTTACTTCAGCAGTTTTTAAGTCTTTAGAAAATGGCCCAAAGCTACCTTTTTGATATGCAAAGCCAGTTGGCAAACCTTCATGAGTCGCTACATAAGCAATCTTTTGAAAAATTGTTCTGCCTATCGGCCAGTGATATGGTTGTTGTTCAATCTTGTTGAGTATTTCAACAAGAGCAATCCATGCTGGATTCATTGCCACCTGAACGCCATTAGCATTTCTTGCATGAACAACATTAAACCCTCGTTCAAGAAATTCAAACGTCAATTCTCGTGGATTGGTTCCATAAGGAGCATAAATCTCAACGGGAATCTCCAGATATCTTAATTTTTTATAAATAATGGGGCCAACAATCTTCCATTCTAATTGTCCATTACCGCAACCAAGCGGCGGAATAGCTAAAGATTTGATTCCCCATTCCTTATAATGCGATACAAGATAATCCAGCCCTTTTTCAATGTCGTTGACTTTCGATAGAGATTTCCAGTGTTCTTTAGTGGGGAAATTAACTATTTGCGGCCCGAATAAGCTCTTATACAGATAGGGTAAGCCTATACATATTTCCTGGCGTTGGCATCGTTGAACGTAATCCTTGAACATGTCTGGGAATCGATTCTTAAACTCCAAAGCGATCCCCTTGCCCATTATCCCAATACAATTGACAGTATTGACAATGGTTTGTGCATTAGATTTTAAAATGTCACCCACCAATATCTTCATTTTCTGCCTTTTAGAAGAATATACCACTTTTAATTTCTGCGGTCAATTCAATCTTAAGTTTATTAAAAGCTGCCAATGCAGTCTGATTTGCAACATAAGCACCAAGAATATATTTCGGTTCAACCTTATCCGGCACAAGAGTTTCGGCGCCTTTAATGGATTTGTGCTCCATCTCTTCATATTGGTTATCAGGATGTTTCCACGAGACTGCATACACCAAATCCTTATCAAGGGTAGCCAGTCCTTCCTGTGCGGGATAAAAACGGGCCCAATCGCGGGCCGCATTACGGTCTGAGATTATGACACCTCGTAAATCTAGTATTTCAGGAGATATCTGAAGAATACAAATTTCATTGTTTTTGCTTCGCAGTTTACTTAGCGTTGCATTGTGTGCATCGAAATACAGATTAGCGTGATCGTGAATATATTTGTCTGTACCTGGTATCTTTTTATTTTTGCGTCTATCCTGTATTTCCTGCATCGCAACGGAATCGTGCGGTAATCGCTTTGAGAGCTTGTGTGATAATATACCGTATTTTAAAATTGACGGCACATTCTCAATCGGTGTGATAAAATGCAGTTCTTTTATATCTTTTCGATTCATATTGTTACAAGTTAATCACGGTATTACTGCCAAATTATAGTCTTAAAAGAGAGTGAAGGGAATGGTAAAATCGGGGTTTGAGAGATAGGGTTCAGGGGGCATAAAATCTGCAAAATTCATGAAATCTGAGGTTTTTTCCTTGATTTTTGTTATGTGATTTGTTAAAATACCGGTGTTATTTGAAAAATAGCTAATTCTTTGCTTACTATTATGTAAGCGGTTGACAGCAAGGTGTTTACAGTAACAAAAACCCGAGACCTTATTGTAAACGGAAAACTGCCAAATTAAAAAACCGTAAACACATCTAATTATATCCTCAATTGAATTACACCGTCAAATCTATTACCCCGCGCTGACGCTTAGGGCTCTGACCCTGCCATCGTGATGGCAGGGCTAACCATTTCTTTACAAGGAGATTTATATGGCGACAAAATGCAAAATTAACTACCTGATGTTTAAAGTTCGGGGACAGATAATCAAGGTTGACCCCGACATCTATTCCAAGATTTTTAACCCCGGACATGAACAGCCTAATAAAAGATATAACGGCGATATTTCCACAATGCGAATCTGCGGCGACGGCTATCCTATAATAGTTCGCAGAACAGAAACGAAATCATTAAAACATACCGTCCTTTCACGATATATAACAGGAGCCAAAAAAGGCCAAATAGTTGACCATAAAAACAGAGACCCGAAAGATAACCGAAGAATAAATTTGCGTATCGTTACGCCCAGACAAAACTGCTTAAACAAAAGATGTAAAAGCGCAACGGGATTTATCGGCGTTTATATCTGGCGCAAAAGAGGAAGAAGCTACTGCAGGGCACAATTCCTAAACAGCAATGGCAAGAAATCAACGTTTCAACTGAGGGACAATCCGGAGAACAGAATCATAGCGGCTTTTGTGCACGATAAATTTGTGCTGCAGGCGGGAGAAGAAGATTACGCACCTTTGAATTTTCCGTGTTTTAAAAATGAGCCGTTCAGGAGTTATCTGCTGGAAGAAGATTTGAGTAAGTATAGAGAGAGAAGTAAAGAGGTAAGGAAGCGAAGAAGTAAGGAACAAAATCCGAAATTCGAAGCACGAAATCCGAAACAAATCCAAATTACCAAAATTCGAATTATTTAAAACGAGATAACGCCGCCCCGAGTGGCGGCGGCTAAATGACGGAGGGTTAACCGAGGAATTTGGTAATCATATCCCGCGATATGATAAGGACATCGATAAGGACGGATACGTAGAGAACGGCCATTCGCAGATAGTGCATCGCAAGGCCGGCGCGGGCGATGAAAAATACAAGCAGGACAGCGATAACGGCAATCGCAGAAAGGGCGACAGAAAGCGGATAATCAACAGTTCTGCCGAGTGCGAAAATCACGCCGGCCTGAAGAATAAGGGCGGCTGCGGCGAGCAGGAGCCAATTGGCATCGGCTTTTCCGGCGAGAGTCAATGCTTCAAAGCCTTCGGCGATAATCATTGAACAAATCAGGACGACGAAAGAGAGCCAGAAAACAGGCGGGACATTCAAAACCGGCTTGTAAAAGGCAAGAAAAAGAGCCAGCACGAGAAGAATGGCTGTCCAGAACCTGCGGGTCTTAAAGAACAGGACCAGGCCGACCACAAGGGCGCCGAAGGGGGCGTGAAAGAAACCGATGGAAACGGCATCAATAGAAAACGCGAAAGGATTTATGATAGCGGCGAAACTTTTCGAAGAGACGATAATGTCGGCGGGTATAGGATAAAGGAAATTTTTCGCAGCGAGCCCGTAAGCCGCAAAGACAAACAAAAAAGGCAGCAGAGAAAGGGCCGCGGCAAGGAGGTTCGTTATTTTATCGTCTTTTCTCGACAATTTATAAAGAAAAACGGCGGGTATAAAAGTCCAGGGCAGGGCGGCATAGACACAGAGGGCAAAAGGATGGAAACAATAAAAGGCAAGGGCGAAAGAGCCAAAGCCGTAGATTATCCCGGCGAGAAAACAGGCGACGAAGGAATTGACGTATCTTTCGGCGAGTATAAAAACGCCAGAGGCAGAAATGACGGGAATGATAAGAAAGAGGAGAAATTTGAGCAAATCAGCGGATTTTTCCAGAGGAGGACGGAGAGGCAAAAAGAGCCAGGCGGCGAAGGCGGCGTAGATTACGGCTGCGAACAGGAATAAAACTACGGGCGGCAATTTTTTGTTTATCGCAAGAACCATCGCTACACCAAAAATCCAGGGTCAGGATTTAATTATAACTTTTCCGCTGCCGCGGGCAATAACGCCAAGATTGTAAACCGTTTCGCCGGCGCGTGCAAGCTGTTCTTTTATAGAATCGGCAAAATCCGGCGCAATTATTAATATAAAACCGATGCCCATATTGAAGACGCGAAACATTTCCTCCTCGGTTACGGGGCCGTTTTTCTGCAAAAAATTGAAAATTGGGGGGATTTGCCAGGCGGATTTGTCGATAACGGCGTCGCAATCGGCAGGCAGGACTCGCGGGACATTGCCGGGCAGGCCGCCGCCGGTGATGTGAGCCATCGCGTGAATGATTTGCTTTACCCTGTAATGGCCGAGCAGCCTGACGACTGAACGGACGTAAATTTTCGTCGGGGTAAGCAGGACCTCTCCTATCGTTTTATTTTCAAGCTCGGCGATTTTTTCGTCAACCTTAAGGCCAAGTTTTTTGAAGCAGATATTTCTCGCCAATGCAAAGCCGTTGCTGTGCAGGCCGGTGGAGGCCAGGCCGAGAATGATGTCGCCCGGTTCGGTTTTCGAGCCGTTGATAATTCTGGTTCTTTCGACGACGCCGACCGCAAAACCGGCCATATCGAAGTCGTCCTTTTTATAGACGTCGGGCATTTCAGCGGTTTCGCCGCCGATGAGTGCGCAATCGGCAGTTTTGCAGGCGCTGGCGATACTTTCGACAAGCTCGGCGACCCGGGCGGGTTCGAGTTTGTGCAGAGCAAGGTAATCGAGGAAAAATAACGGCGTTGCGCCGAGGACGAGCATATCGTTGACATTCATAGCGACGAGGTCGAAGCCGAGGGTGTCGAATTTTTTCATATCCCTTGCGACGAGGACTTTTGAGCCGACACCGTCGGTGCAGGCGACGAGGACGGGATTTTTATAATTTTTTTTGAAGATTTTTTCGTCGTAATCGAGACGAAAGAGGCCCGCAAAGCCGCCGGGCAGGTCAATCACGCGAGGACCGAGCGTGCTCTGAATCGAGGCCTGAATCCTGTCGACCATTTCATCGTTGGCGTCAATGTTGACGCCGGACTGCTCGTAAGTTAAAAAATCTGCCATTTATAATTGAACCGGTTCGTCGTCGAAAAGCTGCATCTGATAACGTTCCATCGTAAATTTATTGACCATAATCTGAATTGGAATCGAATAATTTCCAGTCCAGCAGGCGGTGCAGTAATGCTCCTTAGGCAGCGATGCGCAGGAAAGCATTCCCTCGAGCGAGATATAGCCGATGCTGTCAACTTCGAGAAATTTCTTAATCTGCTGCATATCCCTGCCGTTGGCCAGCAGTTCTTCTTTTGTTGGGAAATCGACGCCGTAGAAACAGGGAAATCTTATCGGCGGACAACTTACCCGCATATGAATTTCCTTTGCGCCGGCCTGCCTAATGGCGTTGATTTTGCCTTTAGTGGTTGTGCCGCGGACGATTGAGTCGTCAACAATGACAACTCTTTTGCCCTTTACCACATCCTTTACGACAGCAAGTTTGAGTTTTACGGCAAGGTCGCGGACATTCTGTTCCGGCGAGATAAATGTTCTGCCGACGTAGTGGCTTCTGACGAAACCCATATCGAAGGGTATTCCGCTTTGGCGTGAATAGCCGATAGCGGCGGATGTGCCGGAATCGGGGACGGGAATTACGACGTCCGCCTTGGCGGGATGCTCCTTTGCGATTTGAGCGCCGAGTCTTTTTCTAAATTCGTGGACGTTTTCGCCGAAGATATAACTGCTCTGCTTTGCGAAATAGACGTGCTCAAAAATACAATGAGCGGGAGTAATATTTTCAGTTCTTACGAATCTTCTGCAGGCGAGGCCGTCTTTGCTTAATGTAACGATTTCGCCCGGTTCGACATCACGGATGAATTCGGCTTCGACAGTGTCAAACGCGCAGGTTTCACTTGCGACGCAGAAGGCGCCGTCTTTTGTTTTGCCTATGCACAGGGGCCGGACGCCGTAGGGGTCGCGGGCGGCTTCTATCCTGTCAGGAAACAAAAAAAGCAGCGAGTAAGCACCCTGCAAATGATTGAGGACGTGGCCGAGGGGGTCGGGTTTTGAAACGTGAGAGGGCTTTGCCAGAAGATGAACGATAATTTCGGTGTCACTTGTGGATTTGAATATGTGGCCGTAGGCTTCGTATTCGTCGCGCAGCAGCGAGGCATTGATTAAGTTTCCGTTGTGAGCGACAGCGACCTGGCCTCTGGAATATTCGCACAAAAGCGGCTGGGCATTTGCGAGAGCCCGTCCGCCGGCGGTTGAGTAGCGGACATGGCCGATTGCGATAGGATTTTTGAGCATACTGAGCACGTCTCTGCCGCCGCGGAAAACCCTGCCGACCTGCCCCATGCCTGTATGACAGGAAATTAACTGGCCGTTGCTTGTCGCGATTCCCGCCGATTCCTGGCCGCGATGCTGCAAACTGTGCAAGGCAAAAAAAGTCTTCTCTGCCGCATCGGCATCGGCGAAAATGCCAAAAAGACCGCAGTTTTCTTTCTTGTCCATAAGCACCGTCCCTATAAAGATTTAAAACAGTAGAATTATCGAAAGGCTTTACCTTGCAGAAGTGCACATAGTGTATCCAAACAGGAAGCTAAAGTCAAATGCTTTATGGATATTTCCGGCAGAAAAGATTGCAAAATTGTCCTTGCGGTAGTATTTTATAGTGCGGGAAGGGAGTTTATCCGGAAAAAAGGATTTTTTCGAGGCGTTGATGGCGACAGACCGACCGAGAGTAGTGGTAATCGGCGGCGTATATGTTGATATGGCGATACGCTGTGTGGATTTTCCCGGGACGGGACAGGTGGTATCCGGCAGCAGCTTTTCATACACGCCGGCAGGGGCCGGTTTAAATCAGGCAATCCAGGCGGCACTGTGCGGCTGCGAAGTTCATCTCGTCGGCAAAGTAGGCAAAGACATCTTCGGCCAAATGATAAAAAAAACCATTGCCAATTTCGGCATCAACACCAAATTTATTTTTGAGGCGGAGGCGAAAAATACCGGCGTCAGCGTTTCTTTCGTCAGCAGTTCAGGAGCGAACAGGACGGTGATTTCCGAAGGAGCAAACAGGGCACTGCAGGGCGGCGATATAAGGGGAGAAGAATTTGAAAAACTTTTGTCCGGCGCGAATGTGTGCCTGATAAACGGGGGACTGCCGGGCGAATTTGTCTGCGGTGCGATAAGAGCGGCTAAGCTGGCCAAAACAAAAGTGATACTCGACCCTGCGCTATCCGGCGAACAATTTGAAGACCAAAGCGCCAAACTGCCGCTGGATTATTACACGGCTGATATACTCGTGCCGAATTTGACGGAAGCTGCCGAACTGACCGCCGCCGGGGCTTCAGGTGCAAGCAATCATAATGTCCATAACACAAAAATCATAGGCTCAGACCTCATCGCCCGCGGCGTAAAATGCGTTGTTATCAAGCTCGGCAGACGAGGCGCTATGGTGGTTGACAGGGACGGCGCAACACCTATACCGCCGTTTGAGGTAAAAGTTGTTGACCGAACAGGATGCGGCGACGCTTTCGACGGTGCACTTGCGGCAAGCTGCGCAGTCGGCGACGAAATCAGAAAGGCCGTCAAATTCGCATCTGCTGCGGGGGCGCTTGCCTGCACAAAATTCGGCGGAGCCGAATCACTGCCGAAAAAAGAGGAAATTATTGAACTGCTGCAGGAACTACCCTGAAAAACGGCCAAAAAAGGCTTGTATTTTCCGGACAGTTTTGGTATTCTATGAAAATGCTAAACCGGAAGAAGAATCTATAAGGATAGAGGAAAATTTGATTATGTTTCATACATACCACAAAGTGCCGGTAATTGCCGCTGTCATCTTTTCTTTATTTTCATCAGTTTATGCCTACTCCGGCGGCACAGGCGAGCCAAACGACCCATACCAGATTGCAACGGTTTCTGATTGGCAGCAGTTAATGAATACTCCATTAGACTGTAACAAAAATTTTATTATGACAGCCGATGTG
>JBAVNP010000327.1:0-4414 GCA_049691175.1 Sedimentisphaerales bacterium | reverse complement strand
GCCCTGTTGTCCCGTCTTCCTTCCCATCTTGATGGATCAGCCAAAAGGCGATTTTAATTTTCCATGGTTGGCAATGCGGTTCCCAAAAGCAACGGAAAACAAACAAATTAGTAATGGTTCGATTGGGATTCGGAACCTGCTATATGACCCACCACTAGAACTGACTAACAAAAAATAGAAAAGAAAAACGATGAATATGCTTAGATAAATACGATGCCGCATGGCAGTTAAACCAGAAACAGCACCAAACCACAATGCAAGGATATAAACAAATCCCGCAATCTGTACAATCAAGAAAATCAAGTCATGAGCAAGAAGGTAGTGCAAAAAGTCAGTCATCGAAAGTGACTGATATAAATATATTACCCCCGAACCCGGAGTTCTCAGATGCAGAAAATTCAACCAATCGCCAATGCCAGGCTCTAGCATGGTCAGGAAAACCCCCTTGATAAAGACTTTAATAGCAGAAGCGGGATAGGTTAGAACTGTGTCGACAAATTTGTCTTTTGCATATTCTGTTCGTTTATTCTGGGGAATGTGCATATATTCACTATCGAACCTGGATTTGATCTTGTCCGGTGGAAGTGATTGGGAGTCCGCAACTATAGGCGCCACAATGAAGGAAATTAAGTTGTAGGATGAAACTGCGGCAAATTCATTAGACCCCGCAAGAGACAGATTCCTGTGTTGCCAACTGAGTGTCGCTGCAATACAAATTACAAAACCACAGAGGCAGGAAACTATGGCTCTTTTCGAGAAGAAATCAAGTCTGTAGGCCATAAAGGAAATTAGTGCAAAGGCAATAAGCACATACGGAAAATACAATGATATCGGGCGAACAAATGTTCCAACCCCAATAAGGACAAACGAGATAAACAAATAGCCCGGCTTGTTCTCTTTAAACCCCGTGATGAATAACTGGAGAGACCATGTGATAAAAAATAGAAATGGAATCTCACTCAATATTTTGTATTGATACAAAAATAGCAATGGGTCAATCATTACCAGGAAAGCAGCCAAATTGGCAGAAAATAAATTTTCAGTAACGCTCCTTACAATGCTCCAGCAAAAATAGGCAATGGACACCAACATAAAATTTTGTATAACGAGCACGTATAATTCGACAGGGACATTTGCAAGCTGCGCTATCGATAGAATCAATGGATATCCTGGTGTTCTAAAGACCTCTGGTCCCGCCGCATTGAAGAATATCAGTTGATTGGCAAGATAGCGGGAAAGAACGATATAACCGTCCGAATCTCCAGAGTGGAATCCATCAGCAAATTTCTGCGTCAGGTAAAATCCGATTAGCAGATGCAACACACCGCCAATCAATAAAACCCAAAACAAGAAATATCGATATGAAAAGATGTTAAGCGCATAAGAAGTGTATATCTTTGCCCCTTTAAACATATAAATATTCACCATATACCGTTCTGCTATTTTGACTTAAAGACAACAAGCTTTCTAAAGATATAAACCCCGACAAAACTTGCCACAACCGCAGACAGCTTTGCCATGTTGATCCGTTCGCCAATTATTTGAATAAAGGTCCAAACTGTTACGTAAGTCAATAAAATCCCCAAAAGGCCGGAAGCGACAAACAGCAGAAATTCAAGTTTCTTGTTTTTATTTAGCCATCCATTTTTGAATACTTTGTCTGCGATCAAGAAGTAAGCAACAACGAGGCCTGCGGAGTATCCCGTCACTGCTGCAGAAGGCAGACTCATGAGGCCATTACTAGCCAAAAGCCAGTAACAACCATAATCCACCGCTAGCGCCTGAGCACTAGCAAAAAAATACTTCCGGAACTCAATTGCATTTTCCCTGCCGAGAATTTGGGTAAATTTCATGCTGAAAGAACTCAGGACTTCTTTACTTCATGATATTCACGCTCGGTATTCACGTTCCAGATCATTTTTCTGTCGGAGATGCCTTCACGGATGCAATTGACTGCTTCCATAGCGGTAAGCATGGAGTGATCCTGATTGTTGTACCGGTGTTGTCCATTCCGACCAATACAATACAGATTGGAAATTCCATCCAAGTAAGTTCTGACTACATCAAACTCACCATAGGTTCCAAAGTAAGCCGGGTAAGCCTTTTCTATGCGGATACGGCAGGTATCCAGGATTGCAGAGCTATCCACAATGCCAATACGAACAAGTTCCTCGACCGCAATCCCAATAAAGTCAGCATCGCTCATTTTCCAGATATCGTCTTGGTCGGAGCACATATACTCAAGACCGATCCAAACCTTGCTGGGATCTTCGACCATATAGGGTGACCAATTATTGAATATCTGAAGTCGGCAAAGTTTCACCTCTGGTTCCTGAATATAGATCCATGTATCTGGAACTATATTGCCTATCGTCCTTATCTTGGTTTCATTGCGAATCTTTAGCTTGTTTACAAGGACACCTACGGTCATGAAGTCGCGGTACGGCAAACCCTGTGCGATACGCTGTATGTCCTGATTGATTGTATCGCCCATCATGCTGGCAATTAGATCTTTGATCGGCATCGTTGAGATGCAATCGTCACAGGCAAAATTCTGCCGCTCTCCATTGCATTCGGTTGTGACAGAGGCGACTTTGCAGTCCTTAACTTCTATAGCAACTACTTTATGTTGCAGATGAATTACCCCCCCCATGGCCCGAATATCATCGGCCACGCACTCCCAGATCTGGCCCGGACCAAGTTTTGGGTAAAGGAATTGCTCGATCAGCGATGTTTCCGTATTTTTCTGTCTCAAATCCAAAGACTTGCTGCCAGGAACCAGTTTTTTCAATGCTTGCAAAACTGCTTTGGACAGAGAAAGACCTTTGATCCGCTGAGCTCCCCACGCAGCGGAAATCTTTTTTGGATGAGCCCCCCAGACTTTTTCTGTGTAATCTTCAAAAAACATTCGATACAGTGGCTTCCCGAACCTGTTGATCAAGAAGTCTTCGAGGGAATCCTCATTGGGCTGTTTAAACAGTTGGGAGGCAATGTAACCAAGGCCGGCATTTGCTGTGCGGAAGATGCCCAGTTTGGTAATCGTTTCAAGCTTCAACGAAATTGGGTAATCAAAGAATTTGCGCAGATAGAAAATTCGCGAAATGCGCTCCCTGATGAGCATGACCCGATCGACATGCTCCGGGTCCGGGCCATTCTTGGCCCAGGGTTTGGATTTTTCAAGAATCTTGTCATCGCGGGAGGGAGAGCCCTGAATAGGCATTCGGGCAATCCACCAGTCCATTACAACATCGCTCTTCGAAAAGAATCGGTGACCGCCAATATCTATACGATTACCATTATGATTGATTGTGCAAGATAATCCGCCGATACGATCTGTCGCCTCAAGAACAGTGACATCAGTTTCGTCTGCGGCTAGCAATTCATATGCAGCAGTCAATCCTGCGGGGCCCGCCCCAATAATGATTATTTTTTTCTTCATGAATTTGTAAGGGGCTTAGGAAACTAAAGCGGGTTATTTTGTAATTTTAGTATCTTAGGGTAAAGATTTTCGAAGCGGTGTTTAAGCGATATACGGCTTCCTTTAAGGGGAAGTATAACCTATGCTACCTAACGCCAGCACGTGTTGTTTTAATTGTTGTGCAATGTAATCCTCCACGAAGGAGTCAAGCCGATTTGCTGCAAGCGCAAGCGAGCACAGCTTGCCAGCATACGAAATCTCGCGAACGCCAGATACACCGATCGAGAACGGGAGGTTGGAACATTACTCACACCTGCACCTGACCATCTGGCAAATGCGACGGCTTGATTGAATTCTGTTGTGATTGGCTACGATTTGGCTACAGTCGCCAAAAAATGAAAAGTCCCACATTGCTGTAAGCTTTTAATTTATTGGTGGGCCGTGAAGGATTTGAACCTTCGACAAACGGATTAAGAGTCCGCTGCTCTACCAACTGAGCTAACGACCCGCTTTTATATAAGCATAAGGGAGCGCACATTATCTGAAATGCCCGCTTATGTGTCAAAGTTATTCAATTGGAAACAACTTTTTCAAGCGCCAACGCCCTCTGATGGGGGCGTTGTGTTGTTAAGAAGCCTGACGATGACCTGCTTTGCCTGCGGCCGTCCCGATGGGACTTAACATTCGCAAGCGAATGTCCACCCTGCGGGTACGAGAGCCTACGCCGTATACGATCTTTTCTGGGCTTCAGCCCATAGAGAGCCGAAATCCCCTTGTGGGGCAACAAGCCGTTGCACGGCGTGTTGTGGTTCCGACGTCACGTCGATGATACCGATATGAGTCTCCGCCGAAACCAACTCGCCAAACGAGTTGGTTTTCAGAACCTCAAGCAGGTCACAGATCAAATTCTATAAAGCAGAAAGCCCAACACAAGGTTGGGCTTTCTGCTTTATAGGAGTCTGACGATGACCTACTTTCGCATGGGTAATCCACACT
>JBAVNP010000326.1:0-4627 GCA_049691175.1 Sedimentisphaerales bacterium | reverse complement strand
AGCTTAAGGTTGCATAAAGCTTTCCCTGTATTTTGCCGAAATTAAGAATAGTCTACAGGAGTATTTTAGTGTTTAAAAGAATATTGGCGTTAGTTGTTGCAGCTTATCTGCCGATGACAGCAGTTCTGTTTATCGGCTGCGCGGAAGAAGACAGCTATGCACCCCGGATAACAGGTGTTGTGCCGGAGCTTCACCATGGCAGCAGCGATTACACGACTTATAAATCGCCGTCAACCTCATATAAAACAACAACTGAAAATTATAAACCGTATAAATCTTCTTTCTCTGATCCTTACGGCTGGACTCCTTCAAGCAATTTGGAAAAAGGCTGGAAAGCAATCGTAATTCATCACTCAGGAACTGATACAGGCAGTGTTGCCTCAATTGACGATTATCACCGCCGAAATAACGGCTGGGACGGAATAGGCTATGACTTTCTAATCGGCAATGGTTCCGGCAGCAGCAACGGCAAAGTTGACTCCACCTTCCGCTGGACAGGCCAGAAGACTGGCGCTCACTGCAAAACGGGCGCATCAAACTGGGCCAACGAGGATGCGATAGGAATTTGTCTTGTCGGCAATTTCGACCAGTCGCGGCCGAGCAGCAGCCAGATGGCCTCGCTTATGAAACTTGTGCGCTTCCTTTCAGAGAGATACAATATACCCGCAAGCCGAATCTACGGCCATAATACCACGCCCGGCCACAGCACGACGACAAGCTGTCCCGGCAGGAACTTTCCGATGAGCTACGTAAAAACGCATATGTAAAAAAACGAAAATAACATATAAAAAATTGTGGATTTATATTTAACCGCCCGTTTTTCGGCGGTTTTTTTATTTTTGTTTTTTGTTTGATTCGACATAGATGAAAATTTATTATAAGTCCTGAAAGGAAATCGGCGGGAAGTCGCCGACGCTCCAAAGCCGTCGGTGGAGTTTCGCTGACGTTTTATTACTTTTTTGCCCGGATTTATTGGGATTATATAGTACAGAGCTATGGCGACGGAGCGATGAAAGGGAATTCAATAGATACGGTTTTGGTAGGCATAGATGAAGCGGGATTAGGCCCGATTTTAGGGCCGCTTGTCGTCTCGGCGGCCTGTTTCAGCGTGCCTGCCGATAAAATACAAGCCGACCCGGCTGCGTCGCACTTCGCCGCGGCGAGTATGTGGTCTCTCCTTTCTGACAGCGTCTGGTCAAATAAAAAACACCTTGCCGGCAGACTGCTTATCTGCGACAGCAAAAAGGCATACACCCCTTCAACCGGTATAGCATATCTCGAAAAAACGGTGCTTTCCTGCCTTGAAATTCTTGGCAAAACGCCGGTATCAATAACGGAACTTATAGATGCGCTCTGCCCGACCTGCAAAAATAGACTGGCACAATACCCCTGGCACAAAGACCTTAGCCATCGTGATATAAAATTCAATCACGATGATATTGCAATTTCCGCAGGGGCTTTCGGCAGAAATCTCGAAAAGCATAATATGTCTCTTATCACCTTAAAGAGTTTCTGTTTTGATGTAGCTTTCTACAACGAAATGATTGGCAAGGTAAATAACAAGTCCACGGTGCTTTTTATGGCGGTTTGCAGTCTTATTGATGAAATTATTAAGAGCGCTCAGCACACCAATTTCCATTTTATAATAGACCGGCAGGGCGGCAGGACAAAATACACCCGCCAGTTAAGAACGATGTTTCCTGATATGGAGCTAAAAGTCCTCGATGAAAATGACAATATAAGCAGTTACGAACTTATTATGTCTGGCAAAAAGGTAAAAATAGATTTTATCGTTAAGGCCGATGCGGATTTCCTGCCTGCTTGTTTAGCCTCGATGGTAAGCAAGTATCTGCGTGAGCAGTTAATGGGCTGTATTAACAGTTATTTTGTGGAAAAATGTCAAAATCTCAAACCCACCGCGGGCTACTGGACCGATGGCAAACGGTTTATAAACGATTTGAAACAAATCGCGCCTGAAATTCAGTATGACCCGAATCAGCTTATCCGCTGCCGTTGATGACCTATTCTAAACCGGTATTTACTGTTAAGCTGGCTTATTTATCATTTTGTCCGCAAAATCGGCGGCGATGGGCAGTCTGAACATTTCGCCCTGATAAGCCTTAACCATAAGTATAATCCAAAGGATTAAACCTGCTAAGCCAAAAAGAGGATAAAGCAAACCAAGGATAGGGGTTAGAAAGTATAAGTGTATCGCAGCAAATAATCCTATAAGAATCCCTACCGCAATCTGCAATACAGTTAATGCGCCGAAAACAATAATTGACTGGGCGGCGTGAAAACGGACGAATTTATTTTCCTTCTCGATGAGAAAGAAAACAAGCCCGGTAATCCAGCCTAATACATAGCAAAGCAATCCTGCGATATTAGCCTGCATACCTGTCGAACTCTTGCCTAAATCGTTCGGTTCCATAAATACTCCTTTTTCATATATTATTTATGTTTTATTCTTTCCGGACATCATCCTAATATTTGGTTTGCTTTATTGTATCATTGTTTGGGGAAATCAAAAGTATTTTTATCTGCTTATCGGAGAATGCAATAACAAGGATTTCTCGTAAACTTTAACAGGGATTTATTGCGGCTAAAGGAGCTTTAAATTTTTCTCATCAGTCCTACGACAATACCTGCGATTGTGCAGTTTTGGGTGAAAATCGGCTCATAATCAGGATTTGACGGCTCAAGGCGGATTCTGTCTGATTCTTTGTATAACCTTTTTACAGTAGCGTTTTCGTTATCGGTGATAGCGACGACTATTTTGCCGTTTTGTGCGGTTTGTGTTCGCTTGCAGACGACATAATCGCCGTCAAAAATGCCGTCGCCGGTCATACTGTCGCCCTGAACTTTCAGAGCAAAAGTGTCTTCTGAACCAAATTCGGATTGTAAAGAGATATGTTCGATATTTTCTATTGCTTCTATTGGCGTTCCTGCGGCGACCCTGCCGAGCAGGGGAATACTATCCGGCTCATCTATGTCCGAATGCTGCTCAAGCAACCTTTGAGCTTTCCGGGTGAGGCTCAAAGAGCGAGCCTTGCCGGATTGTGCCGAAAGTAATCCTTTTTCTTTTAGGCCTGCGACATGTTCGTGGGCTGTTGTTTTGCTTGTTTCTAACGATTGTGCCAGCTCCTGAAGCGTTATCGAATAGCATCGGTTCTTTCGGTAGCTTTCGATTAGCTTCAAGACCTGCAATTGCCGGGGCGTCAGGTTCAATTGATTTATCTGTGTCAATTTTATCCTCCATATTTGAAATTGAGATTTCAGATTCGCCGTTTATGGCGAGATTGATTTTTTCGAGGGTGGAATTTTGCAATAATTCCTCCGTTATTACCTTATCGAGCATTTTTGCGATTGCTTTGAGAACAGAACCGATAGGCTGACGAGAGACTTTTGATGTTTTTTTGTCTGGCCAATCCGTAAAAAAGTCGCCGCCGGGACCGAATCTGCAAACCGGTGTGTCGTCATCATTATAAAATCTTTTGTTCTTATCCATATTCTTTCTCACTTAAATTTTCGACTCGACTGAGCTCGCCGAAGTCAGCAAAAGTCTTATCGACATTGAGCCCCTGGAAACCCTAACAAAAACCGAACAAATTCAAAAAATTTTTAAGATTTTCCTAAAATACTGTCCTGCCGAGACTAAGGCGGGTTATATGGGACTTAACAATTTAATATTTTGGATTTTAGATTTAAGATTTATTGTATTCGTTTTGGCATCTGTCAGTTTTGAAGGCGATTTCAAGCTTTATTCTTCATTTTTCACCCTTTGATTTTTCTTATCTGACCAGGTGTCGAATTAATGTTAAACCCGCGTTAGTAATGCTGTAAAAGGGGGTTATGGGAACAACTTGACTTTTGGGGTATCAAAGGCCTATACTTATTGTCTTTTAGCAGCGAAGGAAGCAGGGAAATAAGGAAAAGAAGTAAGAAAAAAAGGGATTGCCACGGCCTGATGGCTCCGCAATAACAACGAACCCCCACAATAGTAGAAAGAAGGATTTTTATATTCAAAGGATTAGTTTTTAAATCCGCAGGAGGCGGATAAAGTTAATGAGAATCGAACACGGAATAATCAGTCGCGTCCAGCAAGCCAACGATATTGTTGACGTTATTTCTGAGCATATCAATCTCGTGCGTAAAGGCAGGGAAATGGTGGGGCTCTGTCCGTTTCACGAAGACCATAAGCCGAGTATGTATGTCAACCCGGATAAACAGATTTTCAAATGCTTTGCGTGCAGTGCTGGCGGCGATGTGATTAAATTTGTCCAGATGCGCGAGGGTCTGAGTTTTATGCGGGCAGTTGAAAGACTTGCTGCCAGAGCCGGGATAAAAATTAACTTCACAAAGCAGGCATCAAACGGCCCGGATTCCGATATCGACCCTGCCGATATAGAAAAAGTCAATCGCTGGGCAGGGAAACACTGGCGAAAAAATCTTTTAGATAAATCCATAGGGGAAAAGTGCCGCGATTATATAAAAAGCCGGCAGATAACAGAAAAAACGTCTGAAGAATTTTCGTTAGGGTTCGCTCCTGACCGATGGGATGATTTTTTAAACGCCGCGAAAAAGAAAAATATTCCTGAGAAGCTGATGCTTGCGGCGGGTCTGATTG
>JBAVNP010000325.1:0-13905 GCA_049691175.1 Sedimentisphaerales bacterium | reverse complement strand
TTATAGGGGTCAGCCCCAATTCTTTTAAAAGTAAATCCCATTTCTTATAGGCAAAGATTTCATCCCTTAAGTCTTCAAACTTTTGTTTATATTCTTCTTTCGAAAGACTATTTGTTCCCTGCGGGAGAAAACTTTTTCCTGGAAGACGAGTTGTCCCATTAACCACAATAGCATTGATTAAAGGCAATTTTTTCGGAATACAGATTTGATCTCTTATATACTCTAAAAAACATCTAGACGGCCTATGGTGTACCCCGATCTTGCCTGATATCTCTTTATAAGTTACAGTTTTTCTAAGTTGCGCGTAATGAACAAGATATGGCAAAGCTTCAAGTGCCCTTTCTCTTGTTTTTTCTGTGTAAGACATAATTATATTCTCCTATAAAGTCATTCGCTTAAAGTTCAGCTTGTAGTACAGTTTCAGGATTCTGTGAGTTGCGCGTTACCCATTCGAGATGTTTCCACCTAACTTTTCGATAAAGTTTGAGAAGTTTTTCTCCAAGTTTTTTATCTAACCAAAGCACATAACCAATTTGTCCTCTGTAATGTTCTTTAGTTTCAAAGGTTCGCTCAATTGATCCTTTTCTGCTCCAATATATTGCCTCTAATAGTATTGTCTCTAATTCCTGCACAAAACTTTGGGGAGCGGTTATTCTGCTATCAATTATCGCTGCACCAGTAATAATACGTTCCTTATCATTAGGGCCATAAATTATAACCTTTTGCATTTTAACATTAAACCCTGATTGTTTAAGTATTTTAGTTACAAGCGGTTGAAATTTATCTGGCGAAAAATCTCCTGATATTGTTATGTCATCTACATATCTCGTATATTTCAATCCCACTCTTTTCGCCATGCCTTGAATACGTTTATCAACTTTTCGAACTATTAAATCAGCAAGCATAGGACTTGTTGAGGTACCGAGAGGAAGAAAATGCTTTCGAGTTGTAAGTTCTGTTAAAAGTTTGGCAACATCAGGAGAACATTGTTGTTCATCGTTAAAAAACAAATAGACCTTTTTTCTGTGAATACTCGGATAGAAATCTCTTATGTCCAATTTAAGATAATATTGCGACTTAGCATGTACCTGAGCGTTTCCTTTTATTGATCTTCCCTTAATAGCTCCATAGGCACATTCAAAAGGTGGGATACGTATTAAAATTCTATCTAGAATCCGTTTTTGAACTACTTTAAGACGCCCCGTTGCTTCAACCAAATGCCTTTTTTTCCCTTTGATCACTCTATCAAATTCTCTGTAGTAGTATTCCGCGTTGCTTGCTAGCTCGCGCAGACATTCAGAAGAAAATCCCAATATCTGCGCAACGTGTTTGTCGTAGCGCAAACGAAGTGTTTTTGTATTCCCTACATCAGGATACATTTTTATTAGGAAACCTTTGGGCTATTCGGAGTGTTTGAAGATCGTGAATCAAGTCTGCTACCTTCTGATATTTTGCGGCTATATCAGGATTCTGAGTTTCAGGAAATGCTGCGTCTTCCCATACGATAAAACCTGCGGGCACTCCAAAAACTTCTGAAATTTTCTTAAGCAAAGCGATACTTGGTTCTGCTTTATTGTTCTCGAGAAGTGACAAATAATTCTGCGAAATATCTAACTGCTTCGCCATCTCACCTTGACGAAGACCGGAAGCAATTCTAACAAATTTAATACCTTTGCCTATATTCACAGTTTTAACCTGATAATTTTGAGTTTTGGAAGTCTTATAGTCCCAATTTTTCTAATATATCTGCTTCTGAATCCATTCCTTGCCATCTTAAAAGTATACAGTACTTTACTTTTTCAGCTCTGGAATAATCGCGCAATTTAAGCAGATCGCACATTTTTAGCCTCAGGCGTTCTAAAACTTCCAAAGAGCTTGAACCCGGGTCACTCGTTACCAATTCATCTACAGCTTGGCAACTTTGAATGACCTGCTCAATATGGCATGGGTCCATTTCCGTGTTGCTAAATCTATTAGCATTCATAAAAAAGTCTCCAATACAAAAGGAGGGTTCAAGAGAAGGACAACACACAGCCATCCTTAACTCTAAACTCACTGTCAGAATAGTTCTGACAGACCGGATGGGAGACACGGCTCATAGCCAAGACAACTCGTGCCGGCGCCCATAATTCCGAGGCAGAAGTATCTGCCTTTCAGGCTCTTGGCATATATCCAAGAGCAACGTTAACGTTATGCTGATAACGTGGCATTGGAGAAAAAACCCATGCACTTTTAATTAAAAATTACTACGCTTAACTGGTTATGTCAATATGTTTTTTGATTTTTAGTTATAATTTTTTGATTGCAGCATTGATATTTATAAGTAATTGTAATCAAAGAAGTTATGTTTAGTCAAGTAAGCTGAAAAATAAAAATCGTGTTCATTCGTGGTTAATTTCTGCCTTTAGGCACCGGCAGGCCGAGCTCGGCTAAAACGGTTTTCATATCTTCCCAGACCTTTCGGCGATTCTCATCGGAATAATTTCTTAAAAGATAAGCCGGGTGAATAGTCGGCATAAGTTTTATCGGAGGTGAAAAATCCTCAAAATAATAATCGAAAAATTTGCCTCTTATCTGGCCTATCGGCTTATGTGTCACTAATAACGTCTTTGCGGCAGGAGCGCCGAGCGCAACGATAATTTTGGGTCTGATTAGCGAAAGCTGCCTTTGCAAGAACGGCAGACAGCTTATAATCTCTTCAGGACGCGGCTCACGGTTTTCAGGCGGCCTGCATTTTATAATATTACAAATATAAACATCGCCGCGTTTTAAGCCCATAGCGATAATAATTTTATCCAGAAGCTGGCCTGCCCTGCCGACAAAGGGACGCCCCTGAAGGTCTTCATTTTCGCCCGGGCCTTCGCCGACAAAGACTATCTGAGCGTGCGGATTTCCTTCGCCTGGGACTGAATGGGTGCGGAGACTGCCGAGGTCGCATTTTCGACAGGCATCGACTTCTTTCGCTATCTGCTGGAGCCCAGCGATAATATCATTATCGTTATTTTGCGGTTGGACTGGCTGGGCTGATTTTTCCTGCTTTATCGAAAAGCCCGTAAAAAATTCCTCCAGCTGGACGTGCTGGTTAAAAACCTTCTTTAAATCTCCTTTTTCTGCCATAGGCAGAATTGTAATGGAAATCCTGTGGTTGGACAATAAAAAAACCCCCGGTAAAACCGGGGGCTAAATATTAAAATTTTTATTTTTTATATTTTATTTTTAATTTTCTTATACAACGCCGTGGGCAAGCATTGAATCAGCAACTTTGATAAAGCCGCCGACGTTTGCGCCGACGATATAGTTGCCCTTTGCGCCGTATTTCTCAGCCGATTCATTGATGTTCTTGTAGATGTTGACCATAATGTTCTTTAATTCAGCATCTGCACGCTCGAACGTCCAGGCATAACGCTGACTGTTCTGAGCCATCTCTAAACCTGATACAGCGACGCCGCCCGCGTTTGCGGCTTTGCCCGGCAGGAATGCGACCTTATTCTCAATCAGCAAGTCAGCCGCGTCCGGAGTGGTCGGCATATTTGCGCCTTCGGCTACGACTTTGCAGCCGTTCTTAATCAGGGCTTTTGCGCCTGTCGCGTCAAGCTCGTTCTGGGTCGCGCTTGGCAGGGCTATATCGCACTTTACGTTCCAGATGCCCGCGCAGCCCTCGGTGTATTTTGCGCTCTTGTGAATTGCGACGTATTCCTTGATTCTCTTTCTTTCTACTTCCTTAAGCTGCTTTACGGTATCGAGTTTTATGCCCTGCGGGTCATAGATAAAGCCATTGGAATCGCTCATCGCGACAACTTTACCGCCAAGCTGCTGGACTTTTTCAACCGCGTAAATAGCTACATTGCCAGAACCGCTGACTGTAACGGTCTTGCCGTCGAAACTATCGCCTTTTTCCTTAAGCAATTCATCAACGATGTAAACAAGGCCGTAACCTGTAGCTTCAGTCCTGACGAGACTTCCGCCCCAGTTGAGTCCTTTGCCGGTAAGAACGCCGACGAATTCATTACGAATTCTCTTGTATTGGCCGAACATAAAGCCAATTTCACGGCCGCCGACACCAATATCACCGGCAGGCACATCGGTATCAGCACCGATATGCTTGCAAAGCTCGGTCATAAAACTCTGGCAGAAATGCATAACTTCATTGTCGCTTTTGCCTTTTGGGTCAAAATCGCTGCCGCCCTTGCCGCCGCCCATCATCAGGCCGGTAAGGGAGTTCTTGAAGATTTGCTCAAAGCCCAAAAACTTGATAATGCCAAGATATACGCTGGGATGAAAACGAATACCGCCCTTGTATGGGCCTATGGCACTGCTGAACTGAACGCGGAAACCTCTGTTGACCTGGACTTTGCCGTTATCGTCAACCCAGGGAACCCTGAACATCAGCACTCTTTCAGGCTCAACAATCCTCTCAAGAATCCGAGCCTCAATATACTGAGGATTTTCATCGAGAACTGTAACCAGACTTTCAAGCACTTCCTTGACGGCCTGATGAAACTCGCTCTCGCCCGGATTTCGCTTGAGAACAAGCTCATAAACGCTTTCAATTACTTTCTTTGAAGACATTTGGACACCTCCGTAAAAAAATTAGGTTTTTTGTTGCTAATTACTATAAAATTTGTTAATAATACTTTTTAATGGAATCAAGAAAAACAAGCTGAATTTTCCTGATAATACGCCATAAAAGCCAATAAATCAAATTTTAATATATAATACATATTATAAGTTATACTTATAATAGGCACAAAAAATAGAATTATTGAGCCAAAATAATGGACTGTTGTGAGGCAAAAAAATGAAACCGAATGAAAAATTAAGCACGGGTTTGCCGGGGTTTGACAAGGTCATAAAGCAGGTTCTGCCGGGTGATAATATCGTCTGGCAGGTGGACTCCATTGATGACTTCTGGCCATTTGTCGAGCCGTATTGTAAAAACGCCATCGGCAGCGGCTGGGAACTGGTTTATTTCCGATTCGGAAAACACAAGCCTTTCATTACAAAAGAGGCTGGAGCAAATGTAATTGAACTTGACCCCCAGCAGGGCTTTGAAACTTTCACTACAAAAGTTCACAGTGTAATAAACCAGTTCGGTAAGGGACACTATTACCTGTTTGACTGCCTGAGTGAACTTGCGACGGCGTGGTGCAACGACAGGATGCTCGGCAACTTCTTTATGCAGGTATGCCCATACCTGTATTACGCCCAGACTGTAACCACATTCGCACTTTTGCGGAATTACCACTCCTACCACGCTGCAAGACCTATACTCGAGACTGCTCAGATTATTTGCAATGTTTATAAATACAAAGGGGATATCTATGTGCATCCATTGAAGGTTGACGGCAGATACACAACTACAATGAATATGATACACCACTGGCAAGGCAACGATTTTCTGCCGGTGCGAGATAGTGGAACAATTACTGAAATACTTTCCAAAGTCGGCGCACTTGAACTTGATGTTGCAAACGAAAGACTTGGAATCTGGGCAAAAACGTTCCAGGAAGCAGAACGGCTTTTAAAAGACCATGATAAGGGACAATGCAGCGACGAAGACATCGATAAAAGATTCCAGCAGCTTGTCAGAATGGTCATATCGCGTGATGAACGAATCCTGAAGATAGCCAGAAAATACCTCAATCTGGCCGACATTATACGAACAAGAAAAAGGATGATAGGCACTGGTCTTATCGGCGGAAAAAGCGTCGGCATGCTGCTCGCAAGGGCAATACTCGAAAAAACGGACGGCAGATTCAAACAATCACTCGAACCGCACGATTCGTTCTACATCGGGTCAGATGTTTTTTACACATACCTTGTAAGAAATAAAATCTGGTGGATAAGACAAAAACAGCGAACGAACAAAAACTTCCTCGACGGCGCCGCTGAAGGCAGGCAGAGAATCCTACAGGGAGATTTTCCGGAATATATCATAAAACAGTTCAGCGATATGCTCGATTATTTCGGCCAAAGCCCCATAATTGTCCGCTCAAGCTCGCTGCTCGAAGACAATTACGGAAATGCTTTCGCAGGAAAATATGAAAGTTTCTTTTGTGCCAACCAGGGCACAAGGCAGCAGAGACTTACGGAATTTATTAATGCCGTGCGGGGAATTTACGCAAGCAGTATGAACGAAGATGCGATGATGTATCGCGAAAAATGGGGACTGCTGGAAAAAGATGAGCCTATGGGATTGCTCGTTCAGAGAGTTTCAGGCGCTCCGCACGGAAGATATTTCTTCCCGCAGGCGGCAGGAGTGGCTCTTTCGTTTAACCCTTATGCATGGAGCGAGGATATAGACTCAAAAGCGGGAATGATAAGACTTGTCTTCGGAATGGGAACAAGAGCCGTTGACAGAAATGACGACGATTATGCAAGAATTATCGCATTAAACGCGCCAACAAGGAGACCCGAAGCAAATATTGACGAGGCAAGAAAATATACACAGCAGAAAGTCGATTGTATAGACCTTGAAGCGAGAGAGTTTGTAACAAAACCGTTCGCCCAGGTCGTTTCAGCCGGCAATGGAAACCTGCTGCTCGAACTTTTTGCGTCAAGGGACAGGGAAATGGAAAAACGTGCTGCCCAGCTTGGCCAAAAAGAAATTTTTAGTTGGGCAATAACGTTCGAAAAACTGCTGACGAAAACCAGTTTCGCAAAAGATATGCGGGAAATGCTGAAAATTATCGAGAATGTTTACGGAGTACCGGTCGATGTCGAATTTACGGTTAATTTCCTGGGTGAAACAGAACATAAAATAAATCTCCTGCAGTGTAGACCGCTGGAAATGAAAGGCGAAGGAGCAACGGCAGACCCGACAGCAACGATAAACCCGCAGGACGTAATAATTGAAGCATGGGGGCCGGTTATCGGCCAGAGCAGGCAGGAAACACTCGACCAGATTATATATGTTGTGCCGGACGAATATTTAAAATTAAAAATTTCAGACCGGTATGAACTGGCAAGACTCATTGGCAGACTTAGCCATATCGACACAGAGAAAGGAAAAACAATTATGCTGCTGGGACCTGGCAGATGGGGCACCAGCACGCCTTCGCTTGGAGTGCCGGTATCTTATCCCGAAATAAACACTATCAGCATACTGGTCGAAATAGTGATGCTGAACAAAGAAATGTCGGCTGATGTCTCACTCGGCACTCACTTCTTCAACGACCTTATCGAAAGCGATACGCTGTATCTTGGGCTGCTGCCGCACAGACAAAACAACAAAATCAAGACCGCTTTCTTTGAAAATGCTCCCAATATGCTTGCTGAAATTTTCCCCGATGCGCAGCAATGGGTAGCCGTATTAAAAGTCATAAACCCGCAAAAAGTATGCCCGGGTCAGACACTTAATCTTTACGCAAACGCCTTAGAACAAAAATTCATTTGTTACTGCAAATAATATGCAAATTGAAACATTACAAATTTTCTGTGATGTCGCCGAATTGAAAAGTTTTTCCCGCGCAGCAGAGAAAAATATGATAAGTCAGTCCGCTGTTTCTCAGCAGCTCGGCCAGCTCGAAAAAGCCTTTAACACGCCGTTAATCGACCGCCACAAAAAATCGTTCGGCCTGACAGCCGCGGGAGAAATGTTCTACAACACCTGCAAGGACATAATAACAAGATACGAGAACTTTCAGAGCGGTTTGAATTATCTGAAAAACTCGGTAAAAAGCAGAATCAGCATTGCCGCCATTTACAGCATCGGTATGCACAGCCTGCAGGGATATATAAAAAAATTCATAGCTCTTCATCCCGATGTTCATCTCGATGTCGAATACTTGAACGCCGACGAAATATATAGACGGCTGCTGCTTGGCAAAATTGATGTGGGACTTGTCGCCATACCAAGAAACAACCCTGATATCCAGGTTTTGGATTTCGTCGCTGAGCCGCTGGTCTTTGTATGCAGTCCGCAGCATCCGTTCGCAAAAAAAACAAGCTTCGATATCAATATGGTGCAATATCAGCAGTTTATCGCCTTTGCGCGAAATTTGCCGACGCGAAACTGGATAGACCAGCTTCTGCTGCGTTATAACGTGGCGGTAAAACCTGTGATGGAATTTGATAATGTTGAAACGATAAAACGGGTAGTGGAAATAAACGCAGGGGTAAGTATAATGCCGCAGACAACAATACAGAACGAAATCGCCAATGGGACACTAAAGGCAATGCCGTTTTCAAATGAAAAATTTACAAGGCCGACCGGCGTAATAATAAGAAAGAACCGTGTGATGAACGACAATTTAAAGGCGTTTATCGAAATTCTCCGCGGCAAACCAATTAAGTAACCGACAGTTAAATGAAAATCAAAGCAGTTATATTTGACCTTGATGGAACGATAACAGAGCCGTATCTGGATTTTGACGGGATTCGGACTGAAATAGGTCTTGCCGCCAATGCAGGCCCGCTGCTGGAGGCGATGGAGAAAATGAGTCCTGCCGCCAGAAAAAAGGCTGAAGAAATCCTGTATAAGTACGAACAGGCGGCAATCGAACATTCTGTTTTGAACGCAGGTGCAACGGAAACTCTTAAACAGCTTCGCCGAATGAAAATACATATCGGCGTTATAACGAGAAATACCCGCGATAATGCTTCAGCGGTAGCAAAAAAACATAATATCGAATTTGACGCGGTAGTTGACCGCAACGACGGGCCTGTAAAGCCGGACCCCTTTGGGGTAAAGAGACTATGCGAATTTTTCAAGGTTAAACCGCAGCAGACATTAGTTGTGGGGGATTATCTGTTCGACCTGCAAAGTGCAAAAGCGGCGGGCGCTAAAGCTGTCTTAATCAAAACCGGCAAAAATGCGGAACAATTTGCATCATTCGCCGACTATATAATTGACAAGCTGCCTCAAATCGTTGATATAATTAACTCTTATGAAAAATAAAATCGGATTATTAATATTCAGTTGCGTTTTACTCTTTTTGCAGCGGAATTGCCCTGCCGGCGAAACTAATGACCTGACACAAATCGATAATATTATAGAAAATCTTAACAAGACAGCCGTCAATCTTAAAAATCTCTCGGCCAAAATCGAATACATACACGCCCAGCCTTTATTTGAGACGCAAACAGTCAGAAACGGTAAGGTTTTTTATACCAAAGATGCAAACTGCTGCGCACTTAGAATAAATTTTATGACAATGAAACAGGATGATTCCGCCCAGCAGAATTACAGGGAAGATTATATCTTTGACGGCTGGAAAATGACGAAAATCGACTACCAAAGTAAATCTGCGATAACGGAACAACTCGCGAAAGAAAAACCCATCGAGCCTTTCGAGCTTGTGCAGGATTATTTTCCAATTATCGGGCTGGCAAAGCCTGATGAAATGACTCAACAGTTTGATATAACTGTTTCGCAAAGTGTTTTGCGTTTGATACCAAAGGAAAACTCGAAGTTTTTTAAAACATACAAACAGGTTGAAATAAAAATAGACCCCAAAAATTTCCTGCCCTTCGATTTTTCCGCAGTAACTATTGAAGATGAGAAGATAACAATAAAATTAACTCAGATAGATACGAAGTCTGAGGTTAAAAAAGATGTTTTTGGTGTAGTTATACCGGCTGATTTTGTAATGTCGGAAAAAAGAGCTGACGCAAACGATTAATCCTCTGCTTCGGGGCACATCATTATATATTCACGAATCTCACTCATATTGGCTATAGCGACCGCGATTTTGTCGTCTGCGGCGCCATAGTAAAGATACAACAGATCGCTTTCCTTGTTCACCGTCGCGCCGGTTACAAAAACAACATCGCTGACATCGCCGATTCTTTCATAATCCGCTCGCGGGCCGAGAATCCATTCCGGACTTCGGCGCAGGACCTTCCACGGCTCCTCAAGGTCAAGCAGTGCCACGCCAATGCGGTAAATCTGGCCGGCCACTGTAGCCCTTACGCCGTGATAGAAAATCAGCCAGCCTTCAGGAATTTCTATCGGCTGACAGGCAAGACCTATCCTCTGGCCGTCCCAGAAGGCGTGGCGGGTTCGCATAAGAACTCTGTGGTCGCCCCAGTGTTTCAAATCCGGCGACATACTAATCCACATATGAGCTTCGCCCTGCACTATCGGACGATGAATAAGCGCAAATCTGCCGTTAAACCTCCGCGGGAAAAGACAGGCGTCCTTATCCTCCGGCGGCAGCATAGCGCCCATCCTGGCAAACGTGTGAAAGTTTTTGGTTATCGCAAGCGAAACCAGCGGACCGCCTTCGCTGAACGATACGTAAGTAATCGCGAACTGACCCTGCTCATCGAGCCAGACAATCCGCGGGTCTTCCAGCCCCCAGCGCTCCTCATGCGATTCGTGGTCGGCTTCCATCGTGGGCTTGTCGTCAATCCACCAGTTCGAAAGACCATCCTTGCTCTTGCACAAAGTCAAATGAGAAAAACCTCGTAAATCTTCCACTCGTGCGAGCAATAGCGTGCCGTCAGGCAGTTTTATCGCGGCAGGATTAAAAACAGAATTAACAGGATACGGCCAGTCCTTCGCCTCGAGTATCGGGTTGCCCTCATACCTTCGAAAAAGGTCACGAGCAAGATGCTCACGAGAATTATTGGCCATTATCCGGTCCCTCAATACAGATATTTATACGCAGACGCACTATGCGCCTGTACTTACAAAAGTCAATTCGGCAAAAAAACACCATCACTAAAGCCGTCCCTGCGCATTTTAACAAAAATTACCGGACTAAAACACCAAATTATACTTGGTCTTATAAAAACGAAAGATTTGACAAAATTACATAACTTGTTATATTTTCAATCTTTCAAAATGGAACTTGGGTATGCAGATTGACAAACTGGTTTTGGGAAGTTACGAAAATAATTCCTATATAGTTCGCCCAGACAGAAAAACGACAGACTGCATCATAATTGACACAGGTTTAACCGTCAAACTACTGATAGATTTTTTAAAGGAAAAAAATCTCAATCCTCATACATTAATACTAACCCACGGCCATGCCGACCACATCGCAGGCGCAGCTTTGCTGAGAAAAAAATTCGATAAAATCAAAGTCTGTATTCATAAAGCTGATTCGTATATGCTCGGTGATGCCGCAGCCAATCTTTCATCTTGGGCATACACAAACATCACAACCACACCGGCAGATGTTATTTTTGACAAGGAGGGGCTGATTGAATTCGGCGATCTGGCTTTTCAGCTCATACACACCCCCGGCCACACACCCGGCGGAATATGTCTCTATAATAAAGACGAAAAAATACTTTTCAGCGGCGATACACTTTTCGCCGGCTCGATAGGAAGGACTGATTTTCCAGGATATGATTCGCAAAAATGCCTCAAACTGCTTGTCGATAATATCAAAAGCAAATTGCTGATTCTGCCGGAGGATACAGCCGTTCTGCCCGGGCACGGCGAAGAAACTACAATCAAACAGGAAAAACTGCACAATCCTTTCCTGTGTTAAAATAAACTTTTAAAGGCCTCATCGAAACTGTCGCAAACTTTCGCACCGCAGGCAACAAGTCTTTCCCTGGACTGATGGCCGGCGGGCAAAAGAAGACAATCGCTGCCCATCTGACAGGCAACTTCGTAATCGTGCGTCGTATCGCCTATCAGAAGTATTTCTCTGCCGCTGATTGCAAGATTCTTTAATAACTTCCTGCCGATATCAATCTTGCTGTGAGCGTAATAGTCATCCAGACCCGCGATGTTTTCGAAAAACTCCTTTAAACCGAAAAACTCAAGTATTCCAAGAAGTGAAGACTGCTGCGAAGCGGAAAGAACCGACTGCAAAAATCCCTTGGCCTTGAACTGCTTTACAACGTCAATAACTCCCGGACGAAGATGACACTTGCGGCACTGGGATTCGTAAGCACGAATATACTCTTTCGCAACATCGTCAAAAGATTCTTTTTCAAAGTTAAAACCAAGTTTTACGTAATAATTGATTACGGGAAAATCAAAATACTTCTGGTATTCGAAAATTGAGGTTGTTTTCATCCCGCGACAAGCCAGCATTCGGTTGAGTATTTCAACACACAGCCAGCCATCGTCTAAAAGCGTACCGTTCCAGTCCCAGATAATATGTTTGTATTTTGTAAAGGCAGGATTCATCTGGCAAAAAGTTTCTACAGAGCAGAAGTGTTTGGTTCTGCAGAAGTGTTCGGCTCCGCAGGAACATTCGGCTCAACAGATGTTCGGGAAGGAATTTTCACAAGTGTCTTCCATATCTCAAGCTGCCTGAACCAGAACGGACGGGGGTTCTGGTCAGAAACATTTATCGAAGCCAATGCTACAAAAGTCTGCCCGGACTGTTCCGAACTCTGGTTCGCTGTGAAATAGCTATCAAGAACCTCGGTAATTTCAGCTTTCGGCGACAGGTCCGCAGACAGCAGGAAATTGGCGACAATTTGTTTGGCAGACTCGATTTGGCCGGAATTCAAATGCACAGCAAGAAGTTTGGCCGTTATGTCCGACGCCTGATTAGGGTCAGGATTTGACTGCAAAAGAATACCATAATATTTTGCCGCTAAATCATATATTGCCGACTCGGCGCAGAAATCCGCCATAGCGAATCGCACTGAAAACAAAAGCTGCTTATCCTGTTCAGCCTCCGCCTTCTTTTCGGCTGCCTCAAATAGAATCCTCGTTCTCGCCAGAATGAATTCATCGCTTTTTGTTTTTGCCTGACGGGCAAATTTCTGTGCCCAGTTGAGCAAAACATCAGCCTTACAGTATTGAAAGATATTCATCATCGCATCCGCCGCCTGTTTTCGCTCATCTTCCGTTCCGGCGGTTATTACCATCGGACCAAGCCATTCAAGGTCGTCGATAGTGCCGATTTGGCCCGCTGCGGAAATAAGCTCATTTCGTATTTTAGCGCTCGGATGATTCGTAAATCCCTTTTGCTTGAGCAATTCGAAGGCGCCTGCCTGGTCCACTTTTATAAAACCGACGACTGCGGGAGTCGCTATTTGACTGTTTGCGTCATCCACAGCCTGTTTGAAAATGTCAGCGAAAGTCTCGCCTGCCGCGGTTCGGTAAAAACTATCGCTGCCGCAAAGACGGACCATTTCCTCAAGAAGACGGCTTTTCACCTGTTCAGTATCTGCTTTCCTGAAACAGTTAGCTATAAGTTCAAAGTAAGGCTTTACCTTCTGGGCTTCCAGGCCGTCCTGCAAAAGAAGATTGCGAATCACTTCGGCTGCCGCGACAGGATTCGAGTCCTTAAGATACTCTGAAGCAATTTGCAGCGTCTGAATGCGAATCTCCGGGTCAATTTTCACCTCAGCTCCGGGCGAAAGGGCAAAATTACAGACATGCGCCAGAGCGACCAGAATTTCAGTTTTCACATCAGATTGAATTTCTATCTTTAACTGATTAAAAAGTGCATCAGCAGAGTTTACATTCGTCAGTATGCCGAGTAATTTCGTTGTCGCCAGTCTTACCACGGGATCAGAATCACTAACAAGAGCGATAAGGGGCTTCTGAAAAACCTCAAGAGGCAAAGGTTTGCCGCTCTTGCGCCACATATTGATTTTCTCTATCGCCCACAATTTCACAGAGCTGTGGGCAAACGCAAGATTCTCCGCTATAAATTTCCCACGAGCGTTTTCATCCGTGGTAGCCTGATAGATATTGTCCAGTGACAAAATATACTTCTTCTGCCATAATGAAACTTCATCGGAAAGCCGCTCCATCTTCTGTTCCTGTGCAAGCAGCCTTTCACGAAGAATATCAGTTCGGCTTTTGCCTTCAAAATCCTTAAGAGTTTTCCGCCAAAGCTTTTTGTCCTTGACCGCCGGCAGCCATTCCTGCAATGCCCCGGCAGCGGCAGAAGCAATCTCCTCGTTATCATCATCGAGCAGTCTTATCAACTCTGAAACTGCTTCTTTGTCCGGGTATATCTGAAGGGCATATAT
>JBAVNP010000324.1:0-2415 GCA_049691175.1 Sedimentisphaerales bacterium | reverse complement strand
CTATATGGGTATCCATATCTGAGGCTGTCTTGCAGGATGTTCCTGTATATATTGACGAGATTGGCACCTGCACCGCATACGAGATTGTGTCGATTCGTCCGCAGGTTTCCGGCCAAATCACTAAAATACATTTCACTGACGGGGCGGACTTGAAAAAAGGCGACCTGCTGTTTACTATCGACCCGCGTCCTTACGAGGCGGCGCTCAAACAGGCACAGGCAAGTCTGGCAAAAAGCACGGCAGCGCTGGCACTGGCCAAATCGTCGTTTGAACGTTCCAAAGAACTTGTTTCAACGGGCGCTGTCTCCAAAGAAGGCTACGATATTAAACAGAATGCTGTGGTACTTGCAGAGGCTCAGGTACAATCCGATCAGGCCGCGGTACAGGCGGCACAAGTGAACCTCGAATACTGCTCTATACGTTCACCTATTGACGGCCGGGCAGGACAGCGGTGTGTAGATGTCGGCAATGTGGTAACTGCCAACAGCGCCGATGCCGGCGCCGTTCTTCTGGTCATTCAGAAGCTGGACCCGATATATGCCGACTTTACCATTACCGAGCAGGACCTCGAGTCTGTCCGGCAGGAGATGGCAAAGGGGAGCCTGAAAACTTATGTCCGGCTGCCTGACAAACCTGATGCCAATGCCTGCCAGGGAACCCTGACGTTTCTGGATAATGCCGTCAAGCAGGAAACCAGTACGATTAAGCTTCGCGCCACACTGCCAAACACTGACCGTTATTTCTGGCCCGGGCAATTCGTTCACGTAAGACTCGTGCTTAGTGTCGAAAAAGATGTGGTGCTGGTCCCATCTGAGGCTGTGCAGAATAGTCAGAGCGGACAATTCGTTTACGTTGTTAAACCCGACCAGACTGCAGAGTTCAGACCTGTCATTGCCAAAAGAGCTCTGGACGGCAAAACTGTTGTCGAAGGTGTGCAGGCCAAAGAAGTGGTTGTCACCGATGGCCATCTTCGTTTAGTGCCCGGCGCTAAAATTCAGGTAAAAACATCTGGTAAGAAGTGAGGCAGTGAGCCTATGAATTTTACATCTCTGTTTATTAATCGACCGATTATGACAACTCTTGTTATGTCAGCCATATTAATTTTTGGCGTTGCGGCTTTTCGTCTTCTTCCCGTCAGCGATCTACCGAACGTGGATTTCCCAACAATTCAGGTTTCCGCTTCGCTGCCCGGAGCCAGCCCTGAAACGATGGCCGCCGCCGTTGCGACTCCTTTGGAAAAGCAGTTTTCAACTATCGCCGGCATCGACTCTATGACTTCAGCCAGCGCTTTGGGAAGTACCCAGATAATTCTCCAGTTCAATCTTAATCGCGATATAGACGCTGCCGCTCAGGATGTACAGGCCGCTATTGCCCAGACTCTGCGGCGATTACCGCAGGATATGCCCAGCCCGCCAAATTATCAGAAAGTTAATCCCGCCGACCAGCCGATTTTATTTATTGCGCTGACCAGTCCTACCTTGCCTTTATCCTCTCTGGACGAATACGGCCAAACTTTGATGGCCCAGAGAATTTCAATGATTAACGGAGTCGCCCAGGTGCAGGTACACGGCTCGCAAAAATATGCAGTAAGAATTCAATTTGACCCGATGATTATGTCTAATCAGGGCCTGGGCATCAACGAAGCCGTTGCCGCTATTCAAAGAGGCAATGTAAATATACCTACAGGAGTTTTGTATGGCCCTTATCGCGCCTTTACCGTCGAAGCAACCGGCCAGCTTAATAACGCAGAGGCTTACCGTCCTTTAATTGTCGCTTATCGAAACGGCTCGCCCATTCGTCTTGATAAAATCGCGCATGTTATGGACAGTGTCGAAAATAATAAAGTTGCCGCCTGGTATGTTGACAGTAATTCTCAGCAAAGGTCGATAATTCTGGCTGTTCAGCGCCAGCCCGGAACCAATACTGTCGAGGTCGCTAATGCCGTCAAGGAATTGCTGCCTTCTTTCAAAGAAAAACTGCCGGCTTCTGTTTCTGTAAAAATTTTAATTGACCGCTCTATTCCGATTAAAGACTCGGTCAATGATGTCCAATTTACGCTGCTGCTTACTCTCGTTCTGGTTATTCTGGTCATCTTTCTGTTCCTGCGTAATGTTTCCGCTACTGTTATTCCAAGTCTTGCCCTTCCGATGGCGATAATTAGCACCTTTATGGTTATGTACCTGCTTAATTATAGTCTGGACAATCTGTCTTTGATGGCTTTGACACTGTCGGTCGGTTTTGTTGTTGATGACGCGATTGTTATGCTCGAAAATATTGTGCGGCACATGGAAATGGGAAAAACCAGACTAAAAGCTTCTATTGACGGCGCAAAAGAAATCAGTTTTACCATTGTAAGTATGACCGTATCTTTGGCTGCAGTGTTTATCCCGATTCTTTTTATGGGCGGCCTTATAG
>JBAVNP010000323.1:0-2561 GCA_049691175.1 Sedimentisphaerales bacterium | reverse complement strand
TTATCTTTTTTGCCGAATACCATCGGACAGGGGTCTATGCCCGACGAACCGACAGGGGTATCTATTGTGCCGTAAGGAACCAGTTCAGTATCGGCCAGAATGACAGCGATATTTTTACCGGTAATTTTTTGAAGTTCTTTCCTGACTTTCAAAGCCTCGTCATCGGGGTTATCCGGAAACAGGCTGACGATTCCTTCCGGATGGTTTGAGCCGTCGATTCCCGCATCGCAGGTATGGATGCGGCCGGTCGGACCTTTTGTTATGAAAAGACACTTTTCGTTATCGCAGAGTCTTCGGCTGGTTTCGGCATCTCCTGAGGTGGCGGCGATATAGTCTGTTACTGGCCCGCCAAGCGGTATTACTGCGACAACCTCATGTCCGGCGTCGAAAATCATCTGGACCCAGACAGGGTCTTTTCCGGTCTTTTTGGAAATCTTTAAGGCTTTTTCGCTTACCTTGACGTCAGATTTTTTTCTTGTAAGGCCCAGCGCCTTTGAGATGATTTTGCTTGTCAAAACAAAAATATCTTTTTCATTTATGCCGACATTTTCTTTTTTTGCGCAATCGCAGATAATCTGTGCAAGATTATCACCCGCCTTGATTTCCGGTATTGTCTGCAATCCAATGATTTCAATTTTTTTCATATAATTCCTGTTAAACAGACATTATTGCCGAACAATTTTTTATTGCTATAGTTATTTTTGAGACGATTATAGATTTTTTTCATTATCTGTGAAGCCTTTATTTTGCCTTTTTTGCCAAGTTTTTCATTTGAGGTGTATATGATAATTTCGTCTGCCAGTTTTTGTTTTAAAAATGAGGTTATGATTTTTTCTCCGCCTTCAACGAGAATTTGCTGAACATTTCTTTCGCCAAGTTTATTTAGAACGTCTTTTAGATTGCATTTTCTGCCGACGGAACCGGTTTTAATAATTTCGACGCCTTTTTGTTTTATTTTTGCCTTGTCAATTGTCGTAAAAATACAAACGGGCGTTTTTTTTGCCGTTTTGATTAAATTGCAGTTTAACGGGATTTTCAACTGGCTGTCGAGGACAACTCTTAATGGCTGTCTGCCGATATCTGGTCTTGCGGTGAGCATTGGATTATCTGCCAGGACTGTATTTATGCCGACGAGAATTGCCTGGACTTTTCTTCGCAGTTTATGAGAATCTTTTCTGCTTTTTGAATTAGTGATCCATCGTTTTTTATCGGTTCGGGCAAGAAAACCATCTTTGCTCTGCGCCCATTTAATAATTATCCACGGTTTTTTTGTTCCGGCGAATTTAAAAAATGGGGCATTTAGAATTTGTGCCTCATTTTGGCAAATACCTGTTATTACTTTTATGCCGGCCTTTTTGAGGATTTTAAAACTTTTGCCATTGACCTTTTTCGTTGGGTCTTTTGTGGCTGCTATGACTTTTTTTATGCCTGCTTTGATAATCGCGTTTGTGCAGGGCGGTGTTTTCCCATAATGGCAGCACGGCTCAAGCGTAACATACATTGTTGCCCCGGCAGGAGACTGTTTACAGTTTTTCAGGGCGTTTATTTCCGCGTGAGGTCCGCCGAATTTCTTATGATAGCCTCTACCGATGATTTTATTGTTTTTTACGATTACGCAGCCAACAGCGGGATTTGGCTCAACCGACCCGATGCCTTGCTGCGCCAGCCTCAGTGCCATCTGCATATACTTTTTATCTTTACTAATCATCTTTGCGCCAGCGCTGCCACTGAAAGGTTACCGAAGGGTTCCTGTCCCGACGCCTCGTTATATTGAAGTAACTTAATCTTAAAACCTACTTTTTGGATTTCGGACAAAATACTTTTCCAATGCGGAACTTTGCGAGCGGGCATATAATCTTGGCCATTAATCGTAATAAAACCCTCATATTCCCTAGCTTTATCATACGGTGAATAAGTAGTATAATTTATAAGCTTTTGTCCTTCACATACATTAGAGTAAACTTTTTTGTCAGCCGGACTGCACATAGTCATTACGATAAAAAGACCTCCTTTTCTCAACAGCTTAAAGCTGTTTTTAAAAAACGCTTTTCTGTCTTCAGACCGTATAATGCAATGTAAACAATGACCGTCTATCGCCAAATCAAATTTTCCTGCTCTTTCAACGCCGTTGCGGCATACATCCGCCCATTTGAATCTGACGTTTAGTCCTTTCGACTGCTCTTTTGCCATAGCAATCGCCGTTTTGCAGACATCGATACCCAATCCGTTAAAGCCTCTTTTACAAATCCACCTCAATATCGGGCCGGTGCCGCAACCAAGCTCAATTACCCTGCCGCTTTTGGGCGCCCATGGTTGAGCAAGAGCATCTATTAAAAATCGTTTTGTCTCCGCATTAACTGCTTTTATGCGTTGATTTTCGTTCCAGGAGCGAATGCCTTTCTCTTTCATCCTCTTATATATATTTTCATGTCTTTCATACGACTTTTTCATTTCTATCTTTCGAGCATCGCCATAAATTGTTTTTCGTTTATAACTTTTATGCCCAATTGGTTTGCCTTGTCTAATTTGCTGCCCGGCTCTGTTCCTGCAAGGACGTAATC
>JBAVNP010000322.1:0-2593 GCA_049691175.1 Sedimentisphaerales bacterium | reverse complement strand
GGCATCGAGATTCTTTTTTATCTGATTAATTTCACCGCCGATATAACGTGAAGGCGTTCTGACAAACGGCAGAAACTCTTGTTCGACCATATCTTTAAGTATTGTGATATTCCGGTTTTTCATCCCGTTAGACCATTTTTAATATTATAAGAGTATCGAAATGCACCTGGCTTTTCCACATTAAAAAACCCGCACAAAAATTATCCGGGTCTAACGGGATTCACGCGGGCATTATAACAATTCCTGATGTAATTGTAATTGATATTTGCTGTTAGATAATTGATAATGGCTGGGATGAATCCCGTTAGAAATCATAAATGGAAAAGAAGTTTCTAACTGGATGAATCCTGTTAAAATAACAATGTATAAGAATTTGTAATGAAAAAGAAAGATTTCTAACGTGATGAAGAATCAGAAAATTATTTTTGCGTTGGCGGTTCCGGCAATAATTTTCATTACGTATCTGCTGGTCAGCAGATCTAACGAAAAAGGACTTGTTGGGGTCGAAAGCCCGAATAAGATTGTGATGAGCACAATCGCAAGGGTTATGGCTGTTGCGCCAGATGAGAAAACAGCCCGGCAGGGCATTGACGCCGCCTTTGAGAAGATATATCGCGTTGAAAAGCTGATGAACAGATACGACCCCAATTCACAGCTTTCAAAAGTTAATAAACTTGCGGCCAAAGAACCGGTAAAAGTTGACAGGGAGCTGTTTGATATTTTACAGCAATCGGTTTACTACAGCAGATTGTCGGACGGCGCTTTTGATATTACCGTAGGCCCTCTGGTCGATTTATGGAGGAAATGTGCCGAGGCAAATTCAATGCCGACAGACAAGCAGCTTGCGGAAGTCAAAAAAATAATCGGCTGCGATAAATTACTGCTTAATGCGAATGATTTTTCAGTAAGGTTTGCGGCAGAAGGAATGAAACTCGACCTGGGCGGGATAGCCAAAGGTTTCGCGGCGGATATTGCCGCTGCTGAGATGAAAAAAGCAGGCGCAGTCGGCGGCCTTATAGACCTCGGCGGCCAAATCGGCTGCTTCGGCACAACTGAGAAAAAAGGCAAATGGATTATCGGTGTTCGTAATCCGGCAAAATCCGAAGATAATAAGATTCTCGCCAGGCTCGCTCTTTCCGATGCGGCGGTTTCGACCAGCGGCAATTATGAAAGATTTTATAAAATCGGCGATAAGCGATTCAGCCATATATTTAATCCCGCAACCGAGAAAAGCGCCGACCAGCTCAGTAGCGTTACAATTATCGCGTCAAACGGCACCGAGGCTGATGCTCTTTCCACCGCTGTAAGCGTGATGGGTGCAGAAAAAGGCCTTGAGCTAATCGAAAAAACAGAAAATACTGAGGCTGTAATTATCAAAGCAAGCGGTCAGGATTTAATCAAAAGCAGCGGGGCGCAGCAGTATTTGATAAAATAAGGATACGAATGAAAAGGAGCAAAATATGTCGGTCTTTTTAATTAGTGTAGCGGTCGCGTTAGGCGTTTCATTTCTATGCTCTTTGGCGGAGGCGGCTTTGCTGAGCCTTACTCCCAGCCAGATTGCCCGCCTGTCGCAAAAACATCCTTCAATTGGTCAGATATGGCAGAATTTTAAATCCGATATTACGCGGCCCATAGCGGTTATTCTGATACTGGATACATCTGCGCATACCATCGGCGCCTCGGTCGCAGGTTCGAGCGTTGCCAACCTTTTCGGCGCTAAATGGATTTGGCTTTTTTCACTCGTATTCACTTTTGTGATGGTGCAGTTTACCGACATTCTGCCCAAGTCGCTCGGCGTCCGCTTTAACAGCGAATTAGGGTATCTCCTGGCAAGACCCCTTAGTGTAAGCATCAGAATATTTGAACCTGTAATAAAAATAGTTCACCTGCTCAACAGACCCTTTGAGAGGAAATCGCCTAAAAAAGGTTCGCAATTTGCCATTGACGAGATTGCCGCCCTGGCAGGTTTGGCTCGCCTATCAAAGCAAATCAGCCAGCATCAGGAAAAAATTATCCTCGGCGCATCCCGCCTGACAAGACTTAGTGTCAATGATGTAATGATTCCGGTCGAGCAGGTTTCTTTCCTGTCTTCCCTGAAGTCTATAGGAGAGGCCGTACTTGCCGCTCATAATGATTTTCATACTCGCTATCCTGTTTGCCGGGGCGATAACCGTGACGATGTTATCGGCTATGCCAATTTCAAGGAAATGATTTATTTTATGAAGACAAACCCCAAGGACCAGAGTTTCCTCGGCATCATCAGGCCGCTGCATTTTGTATCGCCGCGGGATTCTGCCGCCGACCTGATGAAAACTTTTATCGAGCAGCACGTTCACATCGCGATTGTCCGTGATTATTCCGGCAAGACCCTCGGCCTGGTAACTCTCGAAGACATTGTCGAAGAGCTTGTCGGCGAACTGGAAGACGAGTTCGACAGGCTGCCTCGTATGCTGCACCAGCTTTCAGGCGGAACCTGGATGGTCGGCGGCGGCTTGATGACGGCGGAACTCTTTGCCGCAGTGCCTGCAGGACCGGCGGAAACAGCTAATAAGCGTTTCTCCGACTGGCTTATTGAAAAGCTCGGCCATACCCC
>JBAVNP010000321.1:0-3774 GCA_049691175.1 Sedimentisphaerales bacterium | reverse complement strand
AATTATTTTGTCGCCGCAACTGAAAGCAGGCGATAAAACTATTGTTCTTATCTGCAATCGCTCTGTCTCAAATCCGCCTGAATCTGAAATACCGCGGGCATATTCGACAAGCGATGCCGTATCATCTGTCTGGTTTGCGGAACTATTTACAAAAATGCTGTAAGGCGATACCTTCTGGTATTTGAATCTTCGAGGTAAAGTTACGACTTTATCAACCACTTCAATAGTTGAATTGACCGGCCCATCGGCAACGGCGAAACTTATCCTTTCATCCGCACGGACAGAAGCGGTTATCCTGAACTTCAGGAGTCCTTTGAGAATCGCGAACCACATATCGGTATCAAGCTGCTCGGCCGACAGCCAGACGCCGCACTGGTCGAGCAAAATTTTAAACGAACCCATATAAGGCCACCAGCAGGTGCCGCCGGTATATGAAACCTCAAGATAATAACCGATTGAACTGCCGTCTTCGCCGCAGGTCAGCGTTGGCAAAAACCGCCTCTTTTTGCGAACGTATGAACCATTCTCGAATATCCTTGAGAAATCAAACGCCTCGCCCTGATTGTAGGGACTTGCGCTGTAATCGCCTGCCTCGTTCAGACACCATTTGCGCCAAACGTCCCTGACCTGATTAAAATTCTCATTGGTAATAGGCGAGAATCTATCATAATCATTCGCTTCCAGCGCCGGGTCCCACGCCTTTATCAGCTCGAATGTCGCTTCATAAATTTTGTAATCGCCCTGCACGAGGAACCTATGCGTTACAGGCGAGTAATTCTTTTTGCTTGTTACCTGGGCGACATTTGTTTTTGAAATATCAATTCTATCGCTCGGCCATTGACAGTTCAGTTCAACCTCTCTGCAAAGCTGGGGCCTGAAAAAAACAATAGCTTCAGCCGGCGACATTTGGGCCAGAGTCGGCACAAATTTAAATCTCAAGCCTGCCTGACTGCAGCATCGCCGCAAAGCCGCAATCAGATTAAGCCCTGTTACATCGACATCGATAATCTCGCGCGCCTCCGACAGGGTTTCAAGCTGCTCCAGTGTCGGCATAACAAGCTCGCCGGACGGAACATAGCCGCACAAAAGATAATAAATCGCTTCGGCACAGGTAAAGTAATCACTCTGGCTTTCATCAGCCGCAAAAACTTTAAAACTTCTGCCGTTTTGGGTTATAGCCTGTTTTGCCCTGTTCGCCTTGCCCTCCGGATTAAAAATAGTATCCGCGCTGCCGATGAAAAGCCCCTGTCCCTGATTTGAAACTATTGCGCCGTAAACTGTCTTTCTCGCCAGCTTCGCTGAAAAATCTTTTGCGATAACCGTTACTTTTTGCTGATTTGAAGATATATCCGTTTCAATTTGCTCTATGAAACCCGCAAATATCGGCAGTTCCTGGACAGATGTAACGCCGACGCCGCCGTCTAATACTGATTTTAAAACAACTCTCTGGCCACATCTGACCAATGAGCTTATCTCCTCAGGTAATACGCTGTTGTCTTTCGGATAGTAACTTAGTATCGCCTGATTGAAATCCGGCTCCGCCGCGAGTGTTATTTTCTCAGGAACGAGAAAATCGCACCATTGCCCGTCAAGGTAAACATTTGCGGTAATCGCACCGACAGCAAGTTCATTGCACTGAGGCTGAAATAAATCTATTCTGTTTGACATATTAAATCACACTGCTTTGAAGTATTGAAATGCCGTCTGGACTCTGTTTATTTAACCCGATTTTTATTTGACCTGTAAAACCGTCCTCGGAATTATCTTCGGCAGCGGCTCTGATACAAAACTTATAGCTGTCGCCTGAAAGCCGGCCGGTAATAAACTGATAGAATTTCCGCCCGATGTAATTTACGCTGCCAATCGGGTTTTGATAATCAATAGTCCCTGTAGAGTTATCGCTGTAAATTTTAAACCTGTTTATTTTCTTTGCCTGATGTATCGGCTGATAAAACCACTTGAGCAAAATTCTGTCGCCGTCAACCTGTTTAGCGGCAATAATGAAAACTTTATTACAGCTTCGCTCAATCAAACCGCCTAAACTGTCAAATTCAACTCTTACTGCCGCGCCGAGCGTTTTTTCCTCATACCCGCTGCAATTGACTCTTCTGGCGACATAAAGCCATTGAGTCAAAGGCTGGCCGCTGGATATTTCAAGAACACCCTCATCTATTTCTGATGCTGCCGTTATCTTGTCAAAATCAATATTATCATCTTGTCCCTGATATAATAGCTGAACGCCTGCAGGTCTTGCCCAGAAGTCGCCTTCGGTCAGTCCCATACACAGCTTTATGCCATTGGCGGAATCGCCGCCGAACAAACTGTCGAAAAACTTCGTATCCATCAGACTATTGCCGGTTCTCTGGTTACTTCACTTTCGCCATCTGTAATGTCGAGCTTCAATATTGTATCGCCGCCTGAATTTTTTAGTTCCATATCGCCGGTGAGTTTATTCTGCGACATCTTACAAACGCTCCGCAGAAGACTGTAAAAATCGAGTCTTACTTCAACAGGGATATACCTTTCCGCATTAGCAAGTAAATTGCTGCCGTTCTTGTCTGCATCTATCACACCTGCTAAATCACCCTCATCAAAAGGAGTTGTGCCGTAAGCAGTGCTGAATTTGTACCAGCCGCCGCCTATTTCAGAAATCGAAGGAGCCGACCCGTTCTTGTCTGTACCAGCAAGAGTCTTCAAATACTCAAAATTCATTTCGGCTGCGGCGCCGGTTAAAGGCTGACCATCTTTTGAAACATAAAAAGGAATATCTATCGCTGTATTTGCCATTTTAAAAACTCCTATTTAAAAATTGAACCTCTGCCGGGATTGACGGCTCTTGCTTTCGATATAAACTGATATTTACTCTGAATAACTCCGATTTGAGTCGGATTGTCTGTTGTATCCGGCATACCGCCTCGCAAAACCAAAGGATTCCGCGGTCGGAAATTGCCATTTGCCGCATCAGCAAATTGCGGGTCTGTGCCATTTAGACTGTGAGGACCTGTTAAGATATGAACTGTTGCATTTGTGCAGTTATAGTCTTCATAGCTTATTCTTGCTGCCGAAACAGGAATATCAGATGCCGGCTGGGCAAGATAAATAATATTATTGGCAAGAACAGGTCCGACCAAATTATTGCAGCTTATCGTTGTGACACCGCCTGTACCGATGCAATAAAATGTGCAGTTTAGAATTATAGCTTCGCCGCGCTGGGATGAAGCGCCGTTCACTGTAATCGCTGTTCCGCTATCCTGGCCGTATTTAAATAGACTGCCTTGCACCGACGCTCCAAATGAGGCATAAATCGCAGGACAAACGGAATCAAAAAAATTGCCAAGAATAAGAGGCATACTGGCGACAGACCAAAAATCATAGGAAGTATTACCAGAAAAAATACACCTGCTAACACATATGTTACGATTGTTTATACTGTTGGCATACAGGCCATAGCTGCAATATGAAAATTTGCAGTTTATAAAATTGAAACCAAATCTTAAACCGGAAGCAGTAAGATAACATCCAGCCTTGCCTGATGCTGAAGCTCTTGTGAAGTGAATGTTTTCTATGTGTACCATATGCATGTTGGAGATATTTATTATATGACCGGTAAGCAAATTCTCCCCATCAAGGATCACATACTGGCCATAAGGCAAAGGATTGCCGACAGTACTGTCGCAACCGATAATTTTCAGCCATTTGTCGCTTGTGTAGTCGCCGCCGGCAGTATCAATATCTATTGTATTGCCATAAGTGCCGATTGAAAAAGTATTGCGG
>JBAVNP010000320.1:0-3846 GCA_049691175.1 Sedimentisphaerales bacterium | reverse complement strand
GTCTTCAACCGCGACAGTTTCAATAGCCGGGATTTTTTTTAATATATCGGCAACCGCTTCCGTCATTGCCCCTTTTCGTTCGTAAATTTTACAGCCCGAGCACTCCTTTTTTGCCGCCAGTGTGTATCTGCTGTCGGTAACAAGCCAGACGTTTCTGCCGGCCAAAACCAGCCAGCTATCATCGCCTCTAAAACCGCTCAAATAAGAAACATCGGCCTCGGCAGTTAATATCAGTGCGTCAAAGTTCTTTCCCCTGAGGATTTTCCTCACTTTTTCAATTCGCTTCCTGAAAATGTCGTTTTTCATCCCGCACCTTCTAAACATTTTTATTTATCGTATATTGATTTTTATGATACAAAATCACCTTTTCTACTCAAAAAACACTAAAAAACAGAGAATTAAAAGAAGGTGCGGGATTCATCCGAACCTATCCTAAGTTATTCTTGTATATAGCCTGTAATAACATTAGAATATCGCTCTTTAATTACTTTTTCGAGAAAATTTTAGAAAAATAAACTATGCTGCTTCCAATAAGAATAAACATTGAGCCGCGGCGAACGCCCTACACGAATTATGCGCTGATTGCCGCCAACGTGGTCATTTTCGCTATCACTTATAACTTTACCGGCGGCCGCTCTGAACTGCGCCCCTGGGCAGAGTCTCTTATGCTAACCCCGGCCTATCCGTCCCTTTGGCAATTCATAACTTACGCCTTTCTCCACGGCGGTTTCCTTCACATCTTCGGCAATATGTATTTTCTCTATATGTTCGGCAATAACGTCAACGACAGGCTCGGCCACGTCGGCTATTTATGTTTTTATCTTGCCGGTGCGGTCTTCAGCGCAATCGGCCATATTCTTATCGCCCCGCTTCACGGCGCCGGCATTGCTACTCCCGTCCTCGGCGCAAGCGGTGCCATCGCCGCCGTTACTGGTGCGTATCTCGTCCTCTATCCGCAAACTCTTATAACCATCATTTACTGGTTCTTCATCATAGGAACAATGGAAGTCCCCGCGATATATCTTATCCTGCTCAAAATGATTTTTATCGACAATATCATTTCAAGAAGCGCGCATAACGTCGCTTACGATGCGCATCTGGCGGGCTATACCTTCGGCATAGGCTCTATCCTGCTCCTGCTGGCGACAAAACTTCTGCCGCAGGATGATTTTGACTTATGGGCTACGATAAGACGCTGGAATGCGAGAAGGGTCTATCGAGACGCCGTTGCCGAAAGCGGCGACCCGTTCGCAGGCAGAATCAGCAAAAAAATTAAGGCTAAAGAAGTAAAGACCGAATCGCAAAAACAAGCCGAGGATAAAGCGACCACCCTGCGTCAGGAAATCCTTACACGGATAAGCGAGGGCAATTTAGCCTCCGCCGCCGAGCTTTATCTGGAACTGACACAAGACGACGCCGGCCAACCCCTGCCCAGACAGCCTATACTCGACATAGCAAATCAGCTTATGTCCATCGGCAATTGGGCCTCTGCCGCCGAGGCTTATGAAAGGTTCCTTGTCTATTACAGCACAACAGAACATTCAGACCAGGTCCAGCTTATGCTAGGCATTATCTACGCAAGGTATCTGCCGGATAAGACAAAGGCCCTCGAACATCTGAAAAAAGCCTATGATAAATTAAACGACCCCGCACAGAAAAAATTGTGCGCCGACGAAATAAACCGTCTTAACGATTAGTTTGGCTCCTTACTTCCCTACTTCCTTACCTCCTTATTAATCCGTGTACCTGTCCTGAGCCAGCCGAAGGAATCTGCGATAAAAAAACTTCTTTTCCCCTTGACTTTTATTAAAAATATGGTAAAATACTCTTGTTGTTAATTGAAAATTTAATATTTTATATTTAAAAATTGTAATTTCTTACCCAAAAAGAAGTTACGGCGTTTTTCAGCCTAAAAAATCAACCCAAAAATCAAAATTCCAAATCAAAAAGTCAAATAGTGGTATAAATATATCCATATTCTATTCGTTGTAAGGCCACGGTTACGATGCTCGTCTCGTTTTTCGTTTTACGGCTCACGTAACCGTAACGAGTCGCGCAACCGCGTCTCGACTGAGCTCGCCGAAGTCAACCGATAAACGAGTATTACACAAGGAGAAAAAAATGTATTTTAATTTCAGCATCAAAGTTCCCCTGCTTTTAGGCCGTATTTGCCTTTGGATTTATTTGCGATACAAAAAAATCCGCTACGGCTGCCAGTTCAGATATATTCTTTTGAATCGGGGCAGGTTCGTAATTGTTGACTCGGCCGATTACGAAAAATTAATGCAGCATCAATGGTTCGTAAAAATTTCTCCCGATTATGCAGTGCGTCGGGTAAAAGGAAAAACTATATATATGCATAATGAGATAATGGAGCCCCCGCCGGGCTTTATTGTGGACCATAAAGACCGGCACAGCCTTAACAATTCGAGAAGTAATTTGCGATTGGCGACAAAGCATCAAAATTGCTATAACCAGAAAAAAAGGAGAGGGCAGACTTCAAAGTATAAAGGGGTCTATCGTGATAAATTGGGTTATTGGAGGGCTAAAATTCACTTTGACAGTAAGATTATCTATTTAGGCTGCTACAAGAATGAAATTGACGCCGCAAAGGCGTATGATGAAGCGGCAAAAAAATATCACGGAGAATTTGCGGTGTTGAACTTTCCGTAATCCCACACTCCACTGGCAGTTTATTTTATCAGCTTTGCGGAACATCTCCAACCTGCTCTTACCATATCTGCTAAGACACCATAGGCAACATATGACTTGCCGTAGCGGAGAGTCGCGGCATATCTGTAATCAGAGACAAATTCATCGAAAATGGGTTTCAGTTCATCCGGCAGACTATTCCGTGCTTTTAATTGTTTTTCAGTTTGGTTTTGTTCCATATACTTTGAATTTTTTTATCCGATCTCTTTTTCTACTTCATCTTCATCACTCTCTGGAGATTTTAGCCATGATAATTTTTCTTTAGGTGTTACCGCATACCATCCAGTATTAATATTTTCTTTTATAGCTTGCCTTATCAGACTATAAGATACTTTAATTGCTTCTATCGCTTTTGCCAAGTCTTTTTCATTCTTGATTTTTAGCTCTCCCCAATTCTCATGGAATTTGATATTTTTTACGCCATCGATTTCTTTTTGCTTTGTATAGACGTGAATTACCATCAGATTTTTTCTGAACTTCAAATATACAAATGTTTTTTCTGGTGAGTAGTAAGTAACGGCAGTTTTTGCATATTTATGGTAAATCTCTTCATTTATTTTTAAAATCTCATCATCAAGCTGTAAAAACAGCTTTTTAACTTCTTCGGTCATATTTTTTCTGCGAATATGATGTTCCAAATCATATTCGCTTTCCTCTTTTTTAACTTCTTCTTCGCCAAAAGGTTCTGGCTCCATGTTCTTTATTTCTTCTTTTAACTCTAAAACCGGAACAGGGCATTCTTTCCATTCGTGAACCCAACAAATCACTAAATCGCACTTTTTCCCGTTTTTATAATCTTCTAAGTGTGATTTGAAGCCTGAACTCGAATATTCAAATTCTATATAAATTCTCTCCCACCCTTTACCGGTTCTTCTTCGGGCAACACAATCAGGATAACCGGTTTTGATTTCTTCGACGTACATATTTAAATCTTTTAATATTTTGCCGAAAAGAAGAACTACTCCTTGTTCATTGATTGGAGAATAAACCATTCCTCTAAAATTAATCAAACTACCAACTATTGAACGTTCATTATATTGTTCCTCTTTCAAGCTCGTCTCCTTTCGTTCGCCATTTTTTTGCTACATTTACCAATTCTCAAAGTCATTCTTGTTCTCTTTCATGAGCAGACAC
>JBAVNP010000319.1:0-1963 GCA_049691175.1 Sedimentisphaerales bacterium | reverse complement strand
ATAGACCAGCACGCCGCGCACGAGCGCGTCCTTTTCGAGAGGATTCGCAACGAGCGTTCACGTAGAGCCGTTGAGGTTCAGGGACTGCTCCAGCCGGTGCCAGTGGAGCTCACAGTGCGCCAGCAAGAGTTGCTGGAGTTGCAGTCTGAAGCCCTCTCCGAGTACGGCTTCGGCATAGAGCATTTCGGCGAGCGCACCTGCCTGGTGAGGTCGGTACCCGCTGTGCTCAGGGGGCAGAATGTGGCGCAGTCGCTGGTCGAGGTGCTGGATTTCCTGGCAGAAGGGGAGAAGGGAGACCGTCGCGAGGAGATTGCTATTTCTCTTGCCTGTCACGGCGCAGTGCGGGCAGGGCAGGCATTGAGTCACGAGGAGATGCGGGATTTAATAAGGCAACTGGAGCAGGCATCTCAACCCCGCACCTGTCCGCACGGCAGGCCCACTATGATCCACCTCAGCGCCTCTCAGCTCGAGAAAGGCTTCGGCAGAAGGTAGCTTCTACAGCTTCAGATACCCGTGGGCATAGAGCGTCTTGTTCTGTAAGATGTTGACCGTCTTGGCAACCTCCATCAGTTTGGGGTTGCTCATGTCCACTGATCTGGTATCGAACTCCTCCATTGCCGCATAAGCGTCGTAAATCCCCAGATAGAGCTTGCCCAGCGGCGTGGAGTCGTCCCTGGTCTCCAGTATGCGTATCACTTCCATCAGGTCGTCGTCCAGCGGGTCGAGGATTGCGGAGTCCAGGCCTGCGCCTGCCATCATTATCAGGAAGACGCGGTTGAGCAAGGGGCGCAGCTCATGAGGACACTGGTTGGACACATTGGAGAGGCCGCAGGTGGTCATAGGTGGCGGGTCTGCCAGTTGCTTGAAGAATCTCACTGCATTTATGGTCTGTTGAGCCTGGTCCTGGTTGCCGTTCACCGTGAGCACCAGCGGGTCGAGCCAGAGGTTCTCGATGGGCACGCCGTGCTGCGCTGCTGCGGGGAAAATGCGCTCGGTAGCAAGCTCAATGCGGGCGTCGGCGGTGGTGGGAAGGCCGCCCTTGGCCAGGGTGAGTGAGATGAGGTTGGCGTTGTATTTAGCCGCCAGTGGCATCATGGCATTCATGCGTTCCTCTGTGGCATCGGTGCTGTTAATCAGCGACTTCTTCTTGCAAACTTTAAGCCCTGCCTCGATAGCAGTGGCATTGGATGTATCCAGAGAGAGTGGCAGGTCGGTTACCTCCTGAATTGTCTGCACCATCCAGGGCATGACCTCATGCCCTGCCTTTTTCTGAGGACCGATGTTGAGGTCGAGATACCTGGCGCCTTTTTGCGCCTGTTTTTTTGCCAAATCCTGGATGAAGGCTTTGTCGCGGCTTTCTACTGCCGCTTTCACATCCTTCGAGATAATGTGGATGCACTCACCTATGGCGATCAGCTTCATCTAATTCCCTCCTTCTTATGTATATGGGCAGGTAGGAGCACCCGCTCCAACCGCAGTTGCCTGATTCATCAGGCTAGGGTTGCCCAATAAATTGGGCAACTACATTCTTTATAATAGCCCCAGTTTCTTGGCTACCTCAGCTACTCCTTTTTGTAACGGCGAGGCAGGCGGCAGCTCGATAAGCGGAGTGCCTTGTGCCTCCAGTTCCTTGATTTTCGGGTCTTCGGGTATCAGGGCTATAATTTGTAGAGATGCTTCCTCTATTGTCTGGGCAATCTTGGGCGGCAGAGGGCTTGAGGCGCGATTGACTATGAGATAAATTTTACCCACGTAAGTCCTCAGGTCCTTTATCAGCGCCTGCATGTTGGCGGCGGTGAGGATGCCTCTTACCGTAAGGTCTGATACCAGGAGCATGATATCTATATCCCGCGTGGTCTGGCGGCTGATGTGCTCCATGCCTGCTTCGCAGTCTATGACCACGTAGTCGTAGTTCTTCCCCAGCCGGTCAACGCAGGTGCGAATCATGTTGTTGGCAGCGCAG
>JBAVNP010000318.1:0-12231 GCA_049691175.1 Sedimentisphaerales bacterium | reverse complement strand
GATTGCCGTCCACGCCCGGAGCATTAGCAGAGCCAACGCCCGGCGGAGCATACAACGAGCCGAACTCAAGAACAAACTTCTTGCTCGGCAGTTCCTGGTCTGCGCCACTCGGCAGCGGGTCATTCTTATCCGCAATCGGGCTGCCCCAGCTAGTCGGTATATTCAGGTCGGCGGGATTGTCAAATCTGATTGTAGCCGGATAAATACCGAAGCCTTTGCTCGTAGAGTTGCTTTCACCAACCTTGTAAGCGCTAATGCCGCAAACATCAGCAGTGCTGCTGACCTCAAAGGTCAACGCAAAGCCTCGCGGCAAATTACACGGGTCTGCACCCTTGTAATAAACCTGGACCTGATTGCCTGCCAACTTAACGATGTTGACATCCAGCGCAGCAAACGCCGGCGAAGCGACAACCAAAATCGCTAAAACTAAAATCAGCTTCTTCATTTTTTACCTCATTAAAACAAATTCTCTTTTTTTCTTAACTCCCACCGGGATTCACACCCAGTGGAGTTCTGATTCTGGTTTCTTATTCATTCATCATGCTTGAAAGAAACCGAACAAGCTAAGGAAGCACCATCAACAACCAAACGCGTAAAGATACGCTTGGTTTGGAGAGTTCTTCTAATTCCAAGCACCTCCTTTCGGCCCTATACGGGCAGTTATAACGGTTACAAATTTCAATAGCTATAATACCACTTGGCAATTTAAAAATCAAGGGAAAAATTAAAAAAATGCAGATATTAATACTGAAAATGCGGATTAAGGATATGGAAAGTTGACAACTTTATGAGGCAATTGACCATAATTGGCGTTCTAATAAAATAAAAAAATTTTACTGAAAAATTTACTGAAATTTTTTTTATTTCCTGACCCTATTTTTAGCTTAAAAAACGATATTATCCAAAAAATAAGCTGAAAATTTCGATTTTATAGGACAAATTAAACGGGAAAACAAACTCTACAAATCCAATTATTTTTGTCGGTCAAATACTACATATTTACACTCTTTAATTCCTGTTTTGTGTCAATAGGCAAAAAATAAAATCACATTTCAGGCTTCGGCGAGTCGGGTTTAGTCTAAATTTCCCGCCAGTTTCTGCCATCTTTCTGAATAAGCATATCTGCCTGCGGGAAACTTTCGCCGCCTGCCGGATAAAAGGGAGTGTCGGTATCCTGCTGGAGCCAATTGTTCAGAACATCATCAATAAGCTGCCAGGCAAGCTTAACATCGTCAATTCTTGTAAAGAGCGTCTGGTCGCCGAGCATACAGTCAAGCAAAAGCCGCTGATAGGCATCGGGCGGGTCTGTGCCGAAAATTTCAGCGTAATTAAAATCCAGTTCGAGAGTGCCGATACATAATTTCGGACCCGGCCTTTTTGCTTCAAAGAAAAGACTGATGCCTTCCTGCGGCTGAATCTTTAATACAAGCACATTTGCGGGCAACTGCTCAATCCCTGCCGAGGCAAACATAAGATGAGGCACTTTTTTGAATACTATGGCAATTTCCGTAACACGCCGGGCAAGCCGTTTTCCCGTTCGCAAATAGAATGGGACGCCCTGCCATCGCCAATTACCGACGAAAAGCCTTACGGCAACATAGGTTTCGGTTTTTGAATTCTTTTCGACATCGGCTTCCTGCCGATAGGCACAGACAGCCTTGCCGTCAATATTGCCTGCGGCATACTGGCCTCTTACAATATCCTCGTTCCACGGCGCAAGATTAAACGGCCGAATAGCACGCAGCAGCTTTACTTTTTCATCGCGGATATGTTCTGCCTCAAACGAGGCCGGCGGTTCCATAGCGACAAGAGAGAACATACTCAACATATGATTGACAAACATATCACGGAGCGCCCCGCTTTTGTCGTAATAGCCGCCTCTTGTTTCAATGCCGATAGATTCGGCAATGGTTATCTGGATATGGTCGATGTAATCTCTGTTCCATACCGGCTCAAAAATCGAGTTGGCAAAACGGAACATTAAAATATTCTGCACCGTTTCCTTGCCGAGATAATGGTCTATCCTGTATATCTGCTCCTCGCTGAACCATTTGCTTAAACAATCATTAAGCTCAAGGGCACTTTGTAAATCCCTGCCGAAGGGTTTTTCAACAACAAGCCTTACAAAGTCCTTATCGCCCTTATTTAGTTCAGCGAGACCGAGATTCTCGACCACAACGGGATATAGCGGCGGCGGCAGAGAAAGATAAAAAACCCTGCCGAGATTTTTGTCGGTTTTTTTGTCGAGGTCATAAAGTCTTTGTTTGATATCGGCGTAAAACCGCGGGTCGGTGTAATCGCCGCTTATATAGTGAAAACCATCCAAAAATTTTTCAGCGGCCGGCAGAATATCTTTAACCGCATCTGCGGCTATTTTTCTGAAATCATCATCCGTGAGTTTTTTTCTGCCGCAGCCGAGGAAGAAAAAATCCTCCGCCAGCAAGCCTCTTTTAAAAAGATTCGCAAGTGCGGGAATAAGCTTTCTTTTAGTCAAATCGCCGGAAGCGCCGAAAACAACAAGTCCGCACTGCGGCGCCGACGACTCGACGCAAAATACCTGCTCACCGGCAACTGATGGACAAATTCGCTCCATTTTCAATTTCTTCTAATCTTCCGCACCTACTGGTTCAAACTCATCCTTTGCTGCCCCGCATTCAGGACAAACCCAGCTCTCGGGCAAATCCCCAAATTCCGTGCCGGGGTCAATGCCGTTATCGGGGTCGCCCTTTGCAGGGTCGTAAATATAGCCGCACATAAGACATTTATACTTCATAGCTTTATCTCCTTTTGAAACGGTTGTTTTCTGTTTTTCCGATGATTTTAACGATTTTTTTATTTCCTGATATGTCGCGGCCGTTCTGGGTGTTCTGCCGCCTTTGACATCGCGATAATAATTGTAAGTCATAGCGATTTTGCCGTTATCGAACTGCTCACAGGCAAGAACCTTGCCTATAAATAATGTATGACTTCCGACATCTATCGTATTGATAACCTGTGCTTCGACGTAGCCGGTGGTGTTCTCGAGCACAATCGGACAGCCTGTTACGCCTTTTTTAAAAGCTGTCTGCTTGAACTTATCCAGGTCCCTGCCCGACCGAAAACCAAACATTCCTATAAATTTTACCGGCGTATCCTCAGCGAGAACCGAGGCCGCAAAAAAACCGCTGCCGCTGATAAATTCGTGCGTCAGGTTTTCCTTGTTGATACTGACAGCAATAACCGGCGGTTCAGGGGTTAGCTGAAAGACAGTATTGGCGATACAGCCGCTGACGGCACCGGCCTTTGCGGAGCTGACTATATACATTCCATAGTTTAACTGGAACAAAGCTTCCAGGTCTATTTTGCCGGCGTCCATAAAATCCTTTTTTAAATCAACTGCCCAACTGTTCGAGATTCTTTTGCAGCGTTACGACGTGGCCCATTTCCTCTTTTATTATTTCATCGACCTTTTTCCTGCCATCCGGCGAAGAAACAAACTCCTTAAGGCCGAGATAGTAATCTATCGAGGCTTTCTCAGCCTGGATGGCCGTCTTTATAATCTGACCCGGCGTTTCAAAACCGGAAAACTCGACCTGCGGAGCCGCTTTACCTTCCCAGCCGGCACTTTTGGCCATCGCTTTCAGGTAATAAACCATTTCATTGTTGGGGTCAAAAACCTTTGTGTCATCAGTTTCGTCCTGAAGACTGTTCCGCATATCAGCGAAAATTTTCTCGTGATTGTCTTCCATTTCCGCAAGCTGGGTGAAAAACCGCTGCATAGATTTGTCCGCAGTAATGGTTGCCGCACCACGATAAAACTTTGCGGCATTGCGTTCAATCTGCTCAGCGATTTCAAAAATCTCGAAAGCCGTAAAATTTACTGTCATAAATCTGCTCCGTTATTTTAAAAATTATTCTTTTGCCGGCGGATTAAATACCCGCTTGCTAAGCTCATGGTCTATCATCAGCATACCGCCTGAGGATTCTTTAACAAGTTTTAATTTTTGAACAATCCTGTCGGTACTGGTCTCTTCTTCGACCTGCTCATCGACAAACCATTTGAGGAAGCTTTCCGTTGCGTGGTCTTTGGCACTTTGGGCAAGCTCAACAAGCTTGTGTATCCTGTCGGTTACAAGCTGTTCGTGTTTATAAGCAGCCTCGAACATAGCCAGAGGACTCGGCCAGCTGACCGGCGGCTTCTGTAGAGCCTCAAGCTCGACTTTGCCGTTCCGCTCGACGATAAATTCAAAAAACTTCATCGCGTGAACCATTTCTTCCTGAGTCTGTATCTTCATCCAGTTGGCGAAACCTTCAAGGTTCTTAGATTGGAAGTCCGCCGCCATAGCGAGATACAGATATGCCGAATATAATTCAGCATTTATCTGGTCATTTAACGCTTTAACCATTTTTTCACTTATCATAAATTATCCCCTTTCAAATTAGGCCTTCCACAGGCCGTGGATATTACAATATTCCCTTGCGCTGACTTTTGCGGCGTCCAGTGGTGAGCCTGTCGAATCCACAATTTTGAAAACCGCTTCGGGTTTCTGGCCGGGCGCAAGATACTGCTTGTAAACCTTTCCATCAGCCTGAAGCTCAATCCATTCGATATAGTGCTTTTCTTCCATCGGATGAGGGACGGAGCCGATTTTAACCTTGTATCCGCCGTCGATTTTCTCGATTACCGGCACGTGTTTTTCCTTTGCGCCTTCGGTTGTATTTTCGACAAACAGCTTCATCGGCTGGCCGCAGCAGACAAGCTCGCCGTCGCCGCCGTGAGTAACCTCAACGATATTCCCGCACAGCATACATTTATAAATTTCAAGTTTCTTTGCCATAATTGCCCCTTTCTTTTTAAATTTTGCCGCTTTTTTCGGCCACCGCATTGTTTTATCTAAAATCCCGACAGCATCGGGAAGACTATAAAGTAAAAATAAAAAATAAAAGAGCAAAAATACAAATCAAAAATTAAAAATCACCGCTTGCCTTTAAGCGTTAAAATACTTGAAGCAAATTAGACTGCTTTGCCATTTTTAATCTTTCATCTGTATCTTTTATTTTTTATCTTTTATTTTTGATATCATTTTTTCAGCCAGCTCATCGAGCTTTTTGAAATCCTGTTCCCTGGGTTCGCCCTTTATAAGGAGCGGTTCAAGTATTTCGGCCTTACTGTTTACGAGCAGCCCTTTTAATTGTTCAACCATTCTACTGCCCCAGCCGAATGAGCCGATAACGGCAAGATATTTTGTCTTGGGCCGCAGGGCATTAACTAAAAATGCCGCGTAGGCCGCTGCCGGATGAGCGCCTGTAAGAACCGTAGGGCTTGCCAATACGATTCCGGCGGCATCGACCATTTCGACGGCAAGTTTGCCGATATCGGCGCCAACGAGGTTGAACTGCTGAACGCCGATGCCTTTGGCCATAAGCGCATCGACGAGATGTTCAACCATTTTTTTTGTGCTGCCGTGCATTGAGACATAGGCGGCAATAACCTTATTTTCAACTTCATCGCTTATCCACTGCCGGTAGGCATCAATAATAAATTTCGGTTCGTTATACAATGGGCCGTGGCTCGGCGCGATGATTTTAATATCAAGATTTTTTATTTTTTCGAGATTTTTTTCAATCTGCCCTCTGAACGGCATCATTATCTCGGCATAATACCGTTTCGCACACTCATAGACTCTCGGCTTATCGGCAACAAACAAATCGCTTGTCGCAAGATGTGAGCCGAAAAAGTCGCAGGAGAACAAAATTTTATCCTCAATAAGATAAGTTGACATCGTTTCCGGCCAATGCACCCACGGTGTAAAGATAAATTTAAGTGTTTTATTTCCAAGCAAAAGCTCCTGACCGTCTTCGACAACGACAAATCTCCGCTCATCAATGCCCATTAGGTCGATAAGCATATTTTTGCATTTTTCGTTAGTAACGACTTTCGCATCGGGATAGATTTTTAGCACATCGGGAATTGAGCCTGAGTGGTCCTGCTCGGCGTGATGTGAAATCAGGTAATCTATTTTTTTAACGCCAAGTTCGGCAAGATTGGCTATAAGCGTTTGAACCTTAGGCGGGTCAACGGTATCGATGAGAGCGGTTTTTTCGCTGCCTTTGATAATATAGGCGTTATAACTCGTGCCGTCCGGCAGAGGAATAAGCTCATCAAAGAGACGCCTGTCCCAGTCGATTGCCCCAACTTCAAATATGTCCGGTTTTACCTGTCGCATAATCAAAGCTTATAAAAGTTTTTTAACTGCTTCGAGCGCCTGGTCGTAGTCCGGCTCGTGAGCTATTTCCGGCACTATATTTTCGTAACGGATGATTCCCTGTCTGTCAACAACGAAAACGGCTCTTGCCAGAAGTCTTAAATCCTTTATTAAAACACCATACGCCTGGCCGAAGGATGCTGTTCTGTGGTCGCTGAAGATATAAACATTTTTCACGTCGGCGGCGATGCACCACCTGTTCTGCCCAAACGGCAAATCCATACTTATCGCCAGAACCACAACATCGTCTTCAAGTTTGACCGCTTCTTCATTGAATCTTCGCGTCATTATGTCGCAAACGCTCGTATCAAGCGAAGGCACACAGGAAATTATGCAGATTTTACCGGCGAAAGAAGAAAACTTCACCATCGAAAGATCCTTTGCGACAACTTCGAAGTCCGGCGCTTTGTCGCCGACCTTTACGGCATTACCCAAAAGCACAATGGGGTTGCCTTTCATTGTTACCAATCCTTTTCTTTCAGGCATAACGCACCTCTTAAAATTTTTTAAAAGTTTGCTGCTTCGATTTCCGCATACGCCATCGGATGAGCACAGGCCGGGCAGCTATCGAGCGCCTCTTTGCCTTCGTGGACATATCCGCAATTTCTGCAGACCCATCGAACGGGTTTTTCTCTTTTGAATACCCTGCCCTTTTCGATATTGGCTGCGAGCGCAAGGTATCTGTCGCGATGCCTTTTTTCAGCAACCGCTATGGCTTGAAATACTTTTGCGATTTCCGTAAAGCCTTCTTTGTCGGCGACCTTCGCGAAATCAGGATACATCTGCGTTGTTTCGTAATTTTCGCCCGCTGCCGCCGCTTTGAGATTTTCCACTGTTGTGCCGATTACGCCTGCCGGGAAGGCTGCCTGTATTTCAACTTCGCCGCCCTGCAGAAACTTAAATTCCCTTTTCGCGTGTTCCTTTTCCTGCTCAGAAGTTTCCGTAAAAATCGCCGATATCTGCTCGAAGCCTTCTTTCTTCGCCGCTGAAGCAAAATATGTATATCTGTTTCGAGCCTGCGACTCACCGGCAAATGCAATGAGCAAATTCTTTTCTGTTTGAGAGCCTTTTAAGTCCATAGTTTTACCTCCGTAAATTAATTTGATTTAATTTTATTTTCTTTCTCAAAACACGGCTGGCACAATCCCTCGATGTAAACAGCAACTCTCAAAACTGTGAATTTGTGCCTTAATTTCTCGGGTGCCCTGATATTGTCAAACTCATTGCAATAAAAGTCAAAAATTTTCTTACATTTTATACATTTAAAATGCTGATGATTTTCCATATTCCCATCGAATCTTTTCACATCGCCGCTGCCCTCAACAATAAAAGCGGCGCCAATTTCATTTAAGGTATTCAGAGTCCTGTTGACGGTATCGAGTGAGACATTCGGCAAAACCTGCCTGACCTTCTCATAAACCGCCTCGGCAGATGGATGTTCACTGGATGCGATAAGAGCTTTATAAACCTCAACCCGCTGAGGCGTTATCTTTAAGTGCCGATTGCGGCAAGTGTTATAGAAGTTTTCCAGCTTATCTTCCAATTCTTTCATATCCAAACCTGCCTTATCAGCTTATCTTCCAATTTTTTCAAATCCAAATCTGCCTTATTTATACAGCCAAATCTTAATCTAAAACAATTTAATTAAAATTAACGAACAAAATAGTATTAATTCCTATATAGTAGTTAGGACTATTTGTCAACAGGATTTTTGAGATTTTTTTATAATTGCAGCAGGCAACCGCGCAAAGGAATGCGAAATGGGGAAAATTTCCCTCGCCGAGGCCACCGGAGGGGGGGCCTGTTAGGCAAATTTCGCTAAATTATGTGAATTTGCCACGGCTATAAAGCCGTGGCATTTCACATATTTGTGCGTCGGAGCATAACAAAATTATCGGACTAAGCTTAATCGACGCCACTTTGTATCGATTAAGACAGCAAAAAATAAGTTCTTTGTTAAATTGGGTAGTTTTTAAGTCGAAAAAGCAGATAGCGTTAAGGTTCGCAGAGATTTTATGAACAATAAAAGAAAAGATATTCTGACAACCGGGCAGGTTGCCCAGATTTGCAGGGTCGCTCCTCGCACAGTAACCAAATGGTTTGACACCGGTCAGCTAAAGGGCTACCGAATTCCCGGCGGCAGAGACCGAAGAATCCCGGCGGCAGAGCTGATTCGCTTTATGAAAACACATAATATGCCGACCGACGAGATAGAATATGACAAGGTCAGAATACTCGTAATCGACAGCGACTGGCAAATGGCAAATACACTCGCAGAGTCTCTGCGAAAAAATCCTTCGTTCGGGGTGGAAACCGCCAACAGCGGTTTTGACGCAGGTCTTATCGCTCAGAAGTTCGCCCCTCACGTGATTCTAATTAACCTGACAGCTTCCGATATCGACGCCGACCATATATGCAAAAATGTCAGAAAGAATCCTGAGCTGGGGACCACAAAAGTAGTTGCTTTCGCCGAGGGTTTAAAACAGAATGAAGCACAAGCCGTTCTGAACAAGGGGTATGATTTCTGTATAACAAACACATCTGATATTGCCGAGATTACAAAGACTATTAACCAGGCAATAGCAATTATTTAAAATCAAAAATTAAAACTAAAAAATCAAAACTACATATCAAAAATAAAAAAATTTGCTTTTCACTGCTTCCCCTTTAAATCCATCATTTTTAAATTTTTATCTGTATTTTTCCATTTTTATTCTTTATATTTAATATCGTTTCTATTGGAGATTATTATGGAATACGCGGTCGGCAGAGCAGGCAGGATAATAGCCGCAAGGCTGTTTGAGGGCGAAGACCTTTACCAATCCATCGAATCAATCGCTGAAAAAGAGAATATAAAATCCGCGGCGGTGCTGATAACCGGCGGAATCAGAAAAGCTGATGTGGTCGTAGGCCCAAAAACTGAAAAACCAAAAATTGAGGCCAATTTCAAAAAGTTTGAGGGGCCGGGCGAAACTTTAGGCGTCGGCACAATTTACTGCGACGATACAGGCAAACCGAAATTGCATTTTCACGCAGGCCTCGGCAGAGGCGATAATCACATCGTCGGCTGTCCCCGCGGCGGAGCAAGTATTTTTTTAGTCCTCGAAGTAACAATTATTGAGATAACAGGCATTGACGCTAAAAGAGAAACCGACCCGGCAAGCGGGTTTAAACTTCTGAGAATAAAATAGACACGACGTTATACGGTTGCCTTTGCGCAGCTCGTGTCGGTTACGTTGGACGTGAGACGTTAGACGAAACGAGCATCGCAACCTACGGACGAAAAACGTTGTTTAAGGGAGATAATTATGAAAAGGAACACGGCGCTTAAAATTTTAAATCCGATTTTGTTGGTGTTTTTTGTCAACCAAGCGGTGTCAGTATTATTTCGCGACTCTTATTCACCCCAAGTTTTCGGGATTTTCCATAAAACCGCAGGAGCGATATTAATTTGTCTTATTGCCCTGCACATTATATTGAATTTCAACTGGGTAAAGGCAAATTACTTTTCAAAGTGAAGCTCCACGGCTTTACTTCATCTGCTTCAGCGAAACCCACCGAAGCAGCTTCGGCTGCGAAGGCGGGTGAAAAATTTATGCTTTTTTACCTTGCATTTCTATTTAAAATTGGTATAATATACACCTAAATTAGGCGATTATTTAACAATTTATAACACGAAAATTGGCTAAAACCATAAGCGGCTGTTTAACAATGACTTATGGCCAAATTTACATAGCCATTATAGTTTTACAGTTTCAAAGTCTATCTTAACTCAAGCAAATCCTCATTTTTCCATTCACCATTTCTAAAAATCTTTTTCTCGGAGTCTTATTATGTCTCAAAAATGCAAAATTGATTACCTGACGTTCAGAGTCCAGGGCCGGATTATCAAAATCGACCCTGATATTTATCGTAAAATCTTTAACATCCATCTTGACCCGCCCAACAGAAAATACAACGGCTGTATTACTTCCGTGCGTATTTCTGCGGATGGCTGCCCCGTTGTTGTTTTAAGTAAGAGACCTGTCCCGCTTGCCCGGTTCGTAATGAGCGCGCAAAAGGGTCAGATTGTTGACCATAGAAACAGGAACCCTCTCGACAACCGGAGATGCAATCTGCGTTTCGTAACTAAAAGGCAGAATAATCTGAACAAAAAATGTAATAATGACACCGGCTTTTTTGGCGTTTGCATTAAACATCAGGGCAAAAGAACTTACTGCTCGGCGAAATTTATGCTGGCCTGTGGAAAAGAGATAGTTTTCCAACTGCCCGATAGTCCCGCTAACAGAGTCTTGGCCGCTTTTGCTCGCGATAGATTTGTCTTGCAGGCCGGCGAAGAAGATTACGCCCCGCTCAATTTCCCCTGTTGGAAATTCGAGCCTTTCAGGAGTATTTTATTAAATGAGGATTTAAAAAAATACAAAACAAAGCGCAGCACCGACACCCAGCTCGAATTTAGTTTTATGAAAAACTTCAAAAAATAAAAATATTTAGCCCCCGCCACTTGGGGCGGGGTTGTCATTCCCGTGAAAACGGGAATCCATTTTCGTTTTCGTGTTTAGCCCCCACTTTTAATGGGGGTTTTCGTTTCCGTGTTTAGCCCCCACTTTTAGTGGGGGTTAGTTCCGCCTTCGGCGGAATTCGTTATTTCATGTTTTGTTATGCTGGTGAATGTATTCAATTCGTCTATTTAATTCCTGCTGATTAAAACAGTATCTTTTATCAAACCCTTTAGACCATATTTTCCTTTCAAGACCGCTTTCATATAGTGCCTTCCTTGCCGCAGTTTTATAAAGTGCTGCCGTCATTTCAATTGATTCTGGATTTTTCTCGACAAGCAGGTGTATATGGTTTGAGAATACGACTAATGCAAATACTTTTTGATTAAGTCTTTTCGCCTCCTGAATGATTGCTTCTTTAACGATTTCTTTTTGTTTGGCATTAAGTTTAACAGGTTGTTTTTTAAGATTTGATTTATTTACTTCTTCAAGTACTTCATTTTGTTCTAAAATCTGTCCGTTTTTAACATATCCTCTTTCATCACCTTGCAGCCAGGTGCCATAGGTTGTCCATGTAAGCATATATCCAATCATTTTTCCCATTGTTTAACGAAACCGCACAAAAATAATTAACCGAAATGAAACTAACCCCCACTAAAAGTGGGGGCTAAACTAAAACCATTTTTATTTTTTATACTTGTCCGCCTCAGGCGGATTTTATTTTCTTAAGAAAGTAATCGCCGGGTAATTGTTTGACAATCCCTTTAAGCCGCAAAGAAACAAGAGCGGCGCCTGTCTTTCCCGCCGCAAGGCCGCTCCGGCTTATTATCTGCTCGATATGAACAGGTTCCGTATCGAGACAGACAAATACCTTTTTCTCAATCTCAGTCAGATTCAATTGCGAAACATCAAAAAGAGATTTTTCAGCCGTTTCAACGGATTTCCCCGTTGACTGTGAAATATATTCCTTAAAATCCTTTTGCAGATATTCAAATGCCTCGATTACATCCTCAACAGATTCAACAAGTTTTGCACCCTGCTTTATAAGGCTGTGCGAGCCTTTTGACAGCGGCGAATCAACTCTGCCGGGCACGGCCATAACCTCTCTTTCATTTTCAAGAGCCGCCCTTGCTGTTATAAGTGCGCCTGAACGCGGCATAGCCTCTACCACAATTGTCGCAAGCGAAAGACCTGCGATGATTCTGTTCCGCGGCGGGAAATTTTCCGCCAGCGGTTCATATTCGAGCGGCAATTCGCTTACGCAGGCGCCGCTTTGAGAAATTTTTTCGAAAAGCTGTTTATTTTCAGGCGGAAATATTTTCGCAAGGCCGCAGCCCTGCACGGCAAAAGTCCTCCCGCCCACGCTCAACGCCCCGCTGTGCGCGGCGCTGTCGATGACCCTTGCCATTCCGGATACTATCGTGAAACCCGCCCCCGCAAGCAGGTGAGCGAAACGCGAGGCCTGTTCGCTTCCATAATGACTGCAT
>JBAVNP010000317.1:0-1583 GCA_049691175.1 Sedimentisphaerales bacterium | reverse complement strand
CCTCCGGGCAGCAGGTTTTTTGCCTCGGAATTTACAATTTCTTCTGCGTCTTTATCGCCCAAGCTTCTTTTTATCTCCCTGCTGAGCACGTCGCCTGAAGGTATGATTGTTACGACGTTTTTGGATTTGAATGGCGCCCCTGAATAGATGCTTCCTATTGCTTCTATCACACATCTCTGCCATTGTCCGCTGTATGGTTCGATTCCTTCCGGCAGCGGCTTGGAGCCGCCTGCCGCCAGACCGATTCGTTTGTTCGACCGGCCGAGCTGGGCCATTCGGACAAATTTCGGTGCTATTTCGACTCCTATCGGAAAGACACTTTCTGCAAACAGGTTAAACAACATATAACTCCTTAGCCTGCTTCCATACAGTAACTACTTTTTGACGGGCACCTCATTTTTTGCCCACGTTAAAATATAAGAAATAAACGCTGTAGTAAGCCAAAAACTTGACAAAGTCCCAATAAATTAACCCGCCACGGAGCGATTCGCAGCCCGAAAAATATGACCTATAAAAAAGCCTATTCTGCTTTGAGTTTTCTCGCCATAAGTTCTTCAATCGCCGCCGAAACACTCTTGCCTTCAAACAGAATCTGATAAACCGCTTCAGTTATAGGCATATCGACACCATATTTTTCAGCAAGTCCGATAACTGACTTACAGGTATCTATTCCTTCTATAACTGATTCGGTAAATTCGACGGCTTGCTTAACTGCCATTCCCGTCCCGATTCTCTGCCCGAAACCCCTGTTTCGGCCCATCGGCGATATGCACGTGGTAACCAAATCCCCCAGTCCGCTCAGCCCCGCGAAAGTCTGTTCCTTTGCCCCCATCGCGATTCCTAATCGTGTGATTTCCGCCAGTCCCCTGCATAATAGTGCAGCCTTGGCGTTATCGCCGATTTTTATTCCATCGGCGATGCCCGCCGCGATTGCTATGACATTTTTCATCGCACCCGCAAGTTCGACTCCGACAATATCGCTGTTTCGATAAACCCTCAAATACGGCGTGTTGAAAGTTTCCTGCACCGCCCCCGCCAGCCGTTCATTAACACAGGCCGCCGTTGCCGTAGCAGGTAGTTTTCTCACAATTTCATCCGCTATCGTCGGCCCCGATAACGCGATGACTTTGACATTTTTCTTTATTACATCAGCCAGTATTTCGCTCGGCCGCAGCAGTGTCCCGTTTTCAATTCCTTTCGTTACGGATACTATCGGGACTGTCGCGCTGACATAATTTTTTAATCTGCCCCAGACGCTTCTCATATATTGGCACGGCACCGCCGAGATGATTAAATTAGCGTCTTTGAGGATTTCGGAATCCTTTGGCTCGAAAACTAAGGCCGCCGGCAGTTTATATCCCGGCAGGAACTTGAAATTCTCCCTTTTCTCTTTAATTTGCGCAAGTTGTTTTTCGTCATAGCCCCACATCTTGACATTGAAGCCTTTTTCGCAGAGCAGGATAGCGCAAACGCTGCCCATCGCCCCATCGCCTATAATTGAGATATTTTTCATAGATGATTATTTAACCGAAGAAATGTCTTTTTTCAATAAAATAAATAACGCGAAAAAATCGGTTAACGTC
>JBAVNP010000316.1:0-20923 GCA_049691175.1 Sedimentisphaerales bacterium | reverse complement strand
CATTTATAACGTGGAGATGAATAAACCGACGAGCGATTATATCGGCTTGTTTGGTTGTGCTGGTGGTAAAATCCGCAATTTAGGTATCGAAGATGTCAATATAAGCGGGCACAGTTACATTGGCGGGCTGGCGGGAATAAATTATGGAACCATCACCGGCTGTTACGCCACCGGCAAGGTCACCGGAACAGGCAATTATGTCGGTGGCCTGGCGGGATATCGGGATTTAGGTCAAGTAAACAAATATCTCTTGGCAAGTCATTGTATAGGACCTAATCAAGAGAAATTATTCCTTTGGTCTTCGAATGATGGTAGAAATTGGAACCTGCTTAATGGCGGGGCTTCCTATGTCGCTCCAGAGTATGTAATAAGAGATCCATCCATCTTTTATCATACCGATGGCAAGTATTATGTTGCATATACAAATAATGATAACAATAATGTTCCTCACGACTTTCGGGGGACAAGATTTGGGATTGCTTCTTCGCCGGATTTAATCACTTGGACGCACGTTGCTTGGGTGGACGCTAATCTTGCAGGTAGGTATCCTCGAACTTGGGCACCTGAATTTGTTAGAGCCTCTGATTTAATTAACTCTGCCGATAGTAATATATATATATTTGGTGCAATCAGCGGCATTATTGATGGAAATACCACAGGTCTTTCTTATATAAAAGCGACAACTGCCGATTTATCTACTTGGAGTTCGCCAGTGGGATTACCTCTTTACCCTACGGGAGCTTTTACTGGTGGGGCTGCAATCGACCCATATATTGTAACAAAGCCAAATGACCCGAATTTTTATTTATTCTATAAAAACAATACTTTAGGTTATATATGTCTGGCAACCAGTTTGTCTTTAACAGGCCCTTATACTACAATCAAAACGGGTGATTGGGCTGGCTGGAAAGCAAACGCAACACCGGCAATAACTACTAATATTGAAGGCCCATGTATTAAATGGCTCGGCGGCACTTCTTGGCGGATGTATTTTCAGAGCGATGTTGGTGCGATGTATTACAGCGAATCCACGGATAATTGGGCAACGTGGACTGCACCTGTTTTATGTACAGATAACCAGAGTAGTTTAACAATTGGACATGGCACAGTTATCGAATATCCAGTTGTTGATCAAACAATTAATGATGGCACCATCACTAACTGTTATGCCACGGAAGCGGTTACTGGAAGCAATTATGTCGGCGGCTTGGTGGGCATCAATAAAGATGGCACCATCGGCAACTGTTATACCATGGGAGCAGTCAGCGGAGACAATTATGTTGGCGGTTTGGTGGGGTACAAATTGGGCGGCAGTGTTGTTAGCAGTTTCTGGGATACACAAACTTCCGGCAAGACTACCAGTGCCGGCGGGACGGACAAAACCACGGCGGAAATGAAAACACTTTCAACATTTACATCAGTGGGCTGGGATTTTGTCGATACCTGGAATATTGGTGAAAATCAGACTTATCCGTTCTTGCGCAAGCATTCTATAAGTGATTTAAACTATGACGATATTGTTAATTTTGTCGATTTCGCCTTATTTGCCGAGAATTGGCTGGCGGGACAGTGAAAAACCCCGGCCAGAGGCCGGGGCTAAATATCCTATTTTAATTTGGCCTTGATGATGCTTAATAAGCGGTCGTTCCGAATAGGTTTCTGGAACACGCCGGCAAAGCCAAGCTGGGCATAATCAATGTTGTCGGTCATTTCATCGCCTGCACCGCTCAAAAGATATACAGGGGCCTTGTTGCCGAGGAGTCTTAATTCTTTTGCGAAGTTCGTGCCGGCGTCAATCTCTTCCATCATCAAATCGACGAGAATCAAATCCGGCTTTACCTTTTTATAAATCTTCAATCCGTCCTCAGCACTCTTAGCCTCAGCTGCAATGTAACCATTGGCTTCGAGAAACAGGCTCATAGCCTGGAGAAAATCAGGGTCATCGTCAATGACCATTATTACATATTTTTCATCCTGCATATTGGACTCCTTTAAAAAAGGAAGTAAGGAAGTAAGGGAAAACTATTTAGTCCCCGCCACTCGTGGCGGGACAGGCCGCCTCAAGCGGCGGCCGCTAAATAAATTCCTTACTACCTTTCTTTACTTCTTTTTTCAGTTTCAATTGTCTAAGAACAAGTAACAGTTTCGGATATTTTATTAAAGTTTTTATTTTTCAATAACTTTTCGACGAAAACCACAGCCTTTTGCAGATTGGCTTTCGCTTTTTCGGTCAATGCTGCGCCAAACTGGTCGAACTCATAGCCGCGAATGGCGAGAATAAACCCCTTAGCCTTTGAGCTAAAAAGATTTTCAGCAAGAGCCATTACTTCGGCAGGCTCGACACTATGGCTCGAAAAACTCCCACCTTCCCTTGCCATCAAAGGTTCAAAGCTGAATGGTTCGCCGCAATTGGCCGAAGCGTCAGCAAAAATAACAATATCGTGCTGGGCCACCTGAGCGGAATCTTCGATAGTCAATTGATAATCAGCTTCGACAGTAACGTCTGGAAATTTTTTCGATTCAATTATCTCGGCCAGAGCGGGGCCTAAGCCGTCATCGGCTCTTGCCGGATTGCCGAAACCTATCAACAGAATTTTGTTAATATCTTTCGTCATAATTTTTCAAAAAACCACGTGGGCTGAAGCCCACCCTACGATTACTGGATTCCCGCTTTCGCGGGAATGACAGGTCATTCTTTTATTCTTTTGTCTATTTCGTTACCCTGATAATCATATAGCGTAACCATCAGCGGCATTTTTCCCATAGCGTGCGTCGCGCAGGACAGGCAGGGGTCGTAAGCCCTGATAGCAACTTCAATATGATTTAAGAGACCTTCGGTAATTTCTGCTACGCCGTCGATATGGTCTGCCGCGACTTTCTGCACGGCCCTGTTGAACGGCTCGTTGTTGTTCGTGGTCGATACGATAAGATTTGCCATCACAATCTGGTCGTCATCGTTGATTTTATAATGATGGAACAGGGTGCCTCGCGGGGCTTCGATAAGACCGATGCCTTCATTTCTGCGTGTGCCTTTTACAACGAGGTCTGTGCCCTGCAGGTCTTTATCATTCAAAAGCTCATTTATTTTTTCAATCGAATGCAGAAGCTCAATCATCCTTGCCCAATGATAAGCCATCGTAATGTTGTTGGGTTTGCCGGCGGTAAGGGCCATAAATTCCTTCCTTGCCTTTTCAGCTTCAGGAGTGTCGATAAAATCGCAGGTGTTGATTCTCGCAAGCGGGCCGACGCGATACCAGCCATTTTGCGGGCCGAGAGATTTAATAAACGGGAATTTCATATAAGACCACGACTTTACTTCCTCAGTGATGTAATCGAGATATTTTGAATAATCGACCTGGTCGAATATTTTTTTGCCGTCGGCGGTAATCGCCCGCAGATTACCGTGGTATAAATCCATTGCGCCATCGCTGCGGATGAGACTTAAATGATTCGAGTCGAAAGAGGCGAAGGGTTTGAGTTTTTCGAGGTTCTTGGCGGTATAATCCTTTGCGATGTTCAGAGCGGCTCTTGACCATTCGAGCATTTGCTTGATATCCTTGAGGAATACATCCCTTTCGGCGATTGAAAGATTTTTGTTAATTCCGCCGGGGATTGCGCCTGTGCCGTGGATTTTTTTACCTGCGGTTGCCTTGATAATTTCCTGGCCGTATTTTCTCATCATAACGCCCTGAACGGCGAGGTTGGGATACTTAATTGCGACGCCGATAATGTTTCTGATTTTCGGGTCGGCGTCGAAGCCAAAAAGCAGGTCCGGCGAACAAAGGTGGAAGAAGTGCGATGCGTGCGACTGGAATATCTGGCCGTAGTGCATCAGGCGTCGCATTTTCTCGGCTGTCGGCGTAAGTTTGTCTGCGCCTACGATTTGGTCCATCGCTTTTGCCGCCGCGAGGTGATGGCTGACCGGACAAATCCCGCAGAGCCTCTGAACAAGCACCGGTATTTCCCAGTAAGGCCTGCCCTGGATGAATCTTTCAAAGCCGCGAAATTCAACGACGTGAAATCTTGCCTGCGTAACCTTATTGTTTTCATCGAGAAGGATTGAAACCTTGCCGTGGCCTTCAACTCTGGTTACTGGTTCTATTATGACTTTTTTACTCACTTTATTACTCCAGGAATTAATCGTATTTTATCAGTTCGTAAGGCAGTTCGAGCGGTTTATTGGTCAAAAGTGCGACGAGCGCCTGCCAGAGAATATCCGCATTAGGCGGGCAGCCCGGCAGGGAATAATCAATCTTTACAACTTCGTGGCAGGGATAAACCCTGTTGAGGCAGAGCGGCAGTTCCTTGTCGTTCGGTATAATTTTTTCGGGGTTGTGGGTGGACGGACCGTTCAGATACGCTTCATCGAGACATTCTTTCAACGGGATATTGTTCCTCATCGCGGGTATATCGCCCATTATGGCACAATCGCCGACGGCGATGAGGATGTCGCAATGTTTGCGGAAGTCCTGAAGGACGTGGACATTGTCTTCATTTGCACAGCCGCCTTCAATCAGGCCTATGGCGCATCTGCCGGTAAATTCCTTTATATCGTCAATCGGCGATTTATCGAAATCGACAAGCTCAATGAGCTTTAGAATCCGCTCGTCAATATCAAGCAGCGACATATGGCAGCCGAAGCAGCCTGCCAGCGATGCTGTTGCGATTTTTGGTTTTGCCATTTGTTATATCTTTCAAAAATTTTTATTTTTTCCGTTCTTCTATTTCAGAACCGATTGGCTTTTTGTCGTATAATCTTTTTCCGATTGGGATAGCAAAGGCTGTACGTTTTTTGTTTATTGTGCCGACGGGACAGATGTCCGCGGCCTTGTCGGTTACGGCAAGATTGGTATCTTTAAGGTTCGCCTCGGCATTGACAGCGATTTTCTTTTTGATGCTTCTGCCGACAAATTCAAAAGCGCCTTTGCCATCGACATTTTTTGAAGCTTCGACACACCTGCCGCACAGGATACATCTGTTCAGGTCGAGGAATATGTCGGGGTGCGTGGCATCAACGTCTTTTTGGGGGAAAAGATAAGGATACTTTGGCGCCAGGATGCCGAGCCTGTAAGCTACTGCCTGCAGTTCACAGTTACCGCTCTTTTCGCAGAACATACAGAAGTGATTGCCTTCGATAAAGAGCATATCAATAATGTTGCATCTGTGCTCCTTGAGTTCCGGCGTGTCGTTTTCAACGGTCATTCCTTCGGAAATCGGCTGAGTGCAGGCGGCCTGCGGTTTGCCGTTGACAAGAACGGTGCAGACGCGGCAGCTGCCGTGCGGAGCAAGTTCGGGATGATAGCAAAGCCGAGGTATGTAAATACCGGCTTCATCAGCGGCCTCTATGATTGTCTGGCCGGGCTTGCCTTTTATCGAAACGCCGTCAATTGTAAAGGTTATCTGGTCGCTCATTTTTTATCCTTTTTATTTTGTGAAAATTACTGACTTGCGATGCGTGATGCTTTCAGCGTCCGCAAGAGCCGCTCTGATATCAAATGTCGGCTGCATGCCATCGGAGACTTTTTTGACTTTCGATTCATAATTTTTGCGGAAATTTTTCAATGTTGTTAGCACCGGATTGGGCGAGGTCTGGCCCATGCCGCATCTGCTGGTGAGTTTAATGCTTTCGCCAAGCTTCTGCAGTATATCGAGGTCTTCAGGCTCGCCTTTGCCGGCAAGGATTTTGTCGAGATATTTTTTCAGCAGGACATTGCCGACTCTGCAGGGTGTGCAGTAGCCGCAGCTTTCCTCGACAAAGAATTCCATATACTGTGCGGCAATATCTATCATATTTCTTTCGGGACCGAAAACGACGACCGCTCCGCCGGTCGCCAAATCATCGTAGCAGATTGTTCTGTTGTAATCGTTTTGGCCGATTATCTGGCCGCTTGGCCCGCCGATGAGGACTGCCTGAGCATCTTCGGCTCCGACTTCCTTGAGCAAATCTTTTACTTTTACGCCGAAGGGCAGTTCGTAAACGCCGGGCAGTTTGCAATCGCCGGAAACGCTCAGCAATTTTGTGCCGGGACTGCCTTTCGAGCCTGATTCGGCAAACCACGCAGCGCCCATTTCGAGTATTCTTGTTACGCAGCAAAGCGTCTCGACATTGTTTACCGCTGTCGGGGAGCCGAGATAACCTTTCTGCGCGGGGAACGGCGGCCTTGTTTTCGGGTCGCCTCTTAATCCTTCACAGGAACTTATCAGGGCAGTTTCCTCGCCGCAGATATATGCACCTGCGCCTACCTGGATTGTAATATCGAAATTAAAATCTTGTTTGCTGAGTATGTTTTTGCCGAGCAGGTTTCTATCTCTTCTGTTCTGTAAAATCTTTTCGAGCAGTTTTCGCAAATAATTATATTCGCCTCGCAGATAAAGGATTCCGTTTTCGGCGCCGATAGCGTAGCCGGCGATTGTCATACCTTCAAAGAGCATATCAGCCCGTTCCGTAAGGATTACTCTGTCCTTGAAAGTGCCGGGCTCGCCTTCGTCGCCGTTACAGAGAATATATTTTTTCTCGCCTGCCGCTGCGCGTGTGAACTGCCATTTTATTCCGGTTGGAAAACCTGCGCCGCCTCTGCCGCGAAGCCTTGCCGTCTTTACCACGTTGATAACTTCAACGGGACTTACAGCAAGAGCATTTTTCAATCCCGCTTCACTTTTGTAGTCGGCAAAAATAACCCGGCCTTTTTTTCTTAATCCGTTGTGAACGCAGGAATGAACAAGCTCATCGGCGTTGTTGCCGTCGCCGAGACGATGTTTAAGTTTTGACGGGTCGTAATGATTCTTAATATCGGCAACAATCTCTTTTACCTTGTCGGTGGAAAGATATGTTATGACTTCATCGTTGATAATCGCCGCCGGCGCCTGGTCGCACATCCCGATGCATGGCGTGTATTCGAGAGATATTTTGCCGTCAGGTGTTGTCCGGCCGAAATCGATTCCAAGCTCTTTTTTGAATGCTTCAGCGATTGCATCAACGCCGGCCATTTTGTCAACCACGTCATTGCACAGGCGAATGACGACTTTGCCTTTGGGCTTCTTTGACAAAAACGCGTAAAACGACACGACACTTTCAACTTCAACCCTGTGACAGCCGACACATTTAGCGATAAGGTTCATCGCTTCGCTGCTGACCTGGCCGAACTTCTGCTGCACGGCCCTGACAATATCCATCATTTTTGCCCGGTCGTTGCCGCAAGTCTGGCATATTTTTTTTACTTCTGCCTGAATTTCGCTCATATTTACCTCGAAACTGTTCTTAAAGCTGCCCCTGTATGTTTTTTGGCCTTAAATTAAGACAGGAAGTATATTATTTTTGTTCATTACTGTCTATAACAAAAGCCGAATTGCCGGCTATCTGAGCCTGAAAAGAAAAATTGCATACAAAAAAAGCCCAGTATATAATTGATTGATAGTTGTTAGTAATTGGTTAATGAGGTTTTTCACAACAATTGGGTTTATTGTGAAAAACAAGGAGTTATGGCAGAAAATCAGACAAATTCAGTTGGTATTGTCGAAACCAGATTCGTAAGGGTTGTCGAAGCGGACAAGTCTTTGAAACTGGTCAGCGGGAAAACTCTTGGCCCGATAGACGTGGCATATGAAACTTATGGCAAGTTGAATCCAGCTGGCGATAATGTTGTGTTTATCTGCCACGCACTCAGCGGCGGCGCTCACGCGGCGGGGTTCAATAGTCCGGATGACAAGAAACCCGGCTGGTGGGATATAATGATAGGGCCGGGCAAGGGGATTGATACCGATAGATATTATGTAATATGCTCGAATTTTCTGGGAAGTTTCTACGGCACAACCGGACCAAGCAGCATAAATCCGGCAACAGGTAAGCCGTATCATCTTGATTTTCCGCTGATAACCATCGCCGATATGGTGAAGGTGCAAAAACTTTTGCTGGACAAGCTCGGCATAAAGCAGCTTTTGGGCGTCATCGGCGGGTCAATGGGCGGAATGCAGGTGCTGCAGTGGGCGATTGAGTATCCTGATTTTGTCAAGTCCGCGATAGTAATTGCCGCGACAGCGAGACTGGGTCCGCAGGCAATCGCTTTCGATGCTGTCGGCAGAAACGCAATTCTCGCCGATATTGAGGCGGGCAGAGCGCCGAAAAAAGGTTTAGCTACCGCAAGAATGATAGGGCATATAACATATCTTTCGAAAGAAAGTATGAGAGAAAAATTCGGCAGAGAACTGAAAAGTGCGGAGAAATACAGCTATGATTTCAGTTCTGAGTTTTCTGTTGAGACATATCTTGACTATCAGGGCCAGAGTTTCGTCGAGCGGTTCGACGCCGATAGTTACTTATATATAACCAAGGCGATGGATTATTTCGACCTTGAAAAGGATTATGGTTCGCTCCAGCAGGCGTTTGCGAAGACAAAGTCAAGATTTCTGATAATCAGCTTCACTAGCGACTGGCTCTTTACGCCCGCTCAGTCGGAGGAAATGGCAAACGCGCTTGTCGCGCAGAGAAAACCTGTCGGCTACTGCAATATTTTTTCTCCTTACGGACACGATGCGTTTCTGCTCGAGCCCGAAACGCTGGGCAGACTGATTAGCGGTTTTCTTTCCACTACCATCGAGAAACCTAAATTCGACAGGACTTCAGCGGTTTCGAGCGCAAAGGGGTTTGAACGCGCAAAGAGACTTCGCATCGATTACGAACTGATTGAATCATTGATTGAGCCGGACAGCAGGGTGCTGGATATAGGCTGCGGCGACGGACAGCTTCTGCTTAATCTTCAGCGCGATAGAAACATCACGGCCGAAGGCATCGAGGTTGACCAGGAACTTGTCCTGCAGGGCGTGAACAACGGTCTTGATGTAATTCACAGGGATATCGAACGAGGCCTTAAGCATTATCCGGACAAGAGTTTCGATTACGCCGTACTTTCACAAACGCTGCAGACGTTGAAAAACCCGCATCAGGTTTTTGCCGAGCTTTTAAGGGTGGCCAAAAAGGTTATTGTCAGCTTTCCTAATTTTGCCTACTGGCGATGCCGGATAAATTTGTTCTTTAACGGCGAGGCTCCCCGCACAAAACAGCTGCCTTTTAAATGGTATGACACGCCGAACATTCATTTTATGTCGCTGAAGGATTTTGAAAATTTCTGCGATGAAATCGGCGCAAAGGTTGAGGCCAAAATTCCGCTTATCGGTAATCGGCGAAGCCCGGTCAAATTCGCCCCGAATATCTTCGCCGAACAGGCAGTATATCTGACGAGTAAGAAGTGAAAATCCTAAATTCGAATATCTAAATTCTAAACAAATCCTAATTGTTAAAATATAAATGACCTAAACGAATTTAATTTCGTTTGGAAATTAGAATTTAGAATTTGTTTAGTGCTTAGGATTTAGTGTTTAGGATTTAACATTGTTAACTATCGGAAATATCAAACTTAAATACCCCTTCATTCAGGCTGCTCTCAGCGGCTACAGCGACAGGGCGATGAGAGTCTTAGCCAGAAAATTCGGCTGCGAGCTTACATTCAGCGGTGTTATCCTCGACAGCAGCGCATCATATAAACCATTATTCGAAAAACCTAATTACATCCTCAAAGATGATGAACATCCGATTGGCGCGCAGCTTCTCGGAACAGAGCCGGCAAAAATGGCAGAGGCGGCAGCGAACCTATGCCGAGTCGGTTACGACCTTATCGACCTGAATTTCGCCTGTCCTGCGCCGAAAGTCGTCAGAAGGATAAGGGGCGGTGCGCTTATGGCAAAGCCTTACAAGGTTCTGGAAATTTTTAAGTGTGTAAGGGACGCAGTAAAATGTCCGGTAATTATGAAACTCAGGAAAGGCGCAGCAGCCGGCGAGGAATCAATACAAAATTTCCGGCAAATCTGTGAGGGGGCTGCTGCGTACGGCGTTGATGGCCTGATTGTTCACGGCAGAAGCGTTGAGCAGAGATTCAAGGGAACTGCCGATTGGAATATAATAAAACAACTGAAGGAAAAATTTCCAAAAACAACAATTATCGGCAGCGGCGATTTGTTCGAGCCGGTCGATATCGTGGAAAAACTTAAAACAAGCGGCGCAGACGGCGTCGCTATCGCAAGAGGCGCTATCGGCAGACCGTGGATTTTCAGACAAATCATCGATATACTCGAAAAAAGGACAGAAATTTTTACCCCTGATATAGAGCAGCAGGGGCAAATAATCCTCGAACATTTCGAAATGCTTAAAGGATTATATGATATAAAAAAATCTATATGGTATTTCAGGAAATTTTTGACTAAATACAGCAAAAGCCATCCGCAAACAAAAAAGGTCAGCAAGGAACTTATCACCGCAAAAAACGAAGACGAACTAAAGCAGACAATAAAAAAATGGTATAATCTTGGTTAATATAAATTTGCCAAAATCAGTTTATATACATATTCCTTTCTGCAAATCGAAATGCCTGTATTGCGGTTTTTACTCAAAGCCGCCGAATCAATATGATGTAAAAAAAGTTTTAAACGCCGAGATTGCGGAACTGAAAAAAGCTTCTTTCAGCAAGTCTGTTCAAACTTTATATATCGGCGGAGGCAGCCCGGCATCTGTCGGCGGTGAAATACTCTGTAAATTCCTTTCGCAAGTTGTTGAATTGACCGGAAAAGCGAATGAATTTACCGTTGAGATAAATCCCGCCGATGCGGATGAAAATTTATTGGCAAATCTTAAAAATATCGGCGTCAATCGTATTTCAATCGGCGCTCAGTCATTCATTCAAAGCGAACTGGATTTCCTCGGCAGAAAATACAGTGTTGAAAAAATCGACCAGACAATAAAAAATGCCAAACAGGCAGGTTTTAATAATATCGGTATAGATTTGATTTTTGCAATCCCCCCCTCGACTTCGCTCGGGACAGGCAATTCTACTCTTCAAAACTGGCGGGAGACTTTACAAAAGGCAATCCAAAACGACGTTCAGCATATAAGCGCATATAGTCTTAGCTATGAAAAAAACACACCGCTGGAAAAAACAAAATCGGCGGGCAAAGTAAATGTGGTTGATGAAGAACTTGATAGAAAAATGTATGAAACAGTTATTGAAGAGCTTGCTAAAGCAGGTTTTGAGCATTATGAGATTTCCAATTTCGCAAAGCCGGGCTTTAAATGCAGGCATAATCTTACTTACTGGAAAAATAATTTTTATCTCGGAATCGGTCCTGCGGCGGCAAGTTTTTCAGGCGATTACAGGATTGAAAATATCAGTGATATAGATAAATATGTTGAATGTATCGAGCAGGATAAAGAACCGACAGCCGAAAGAATTAAAATAAATCCGGCCGAGAAAGCATCACAGACAGCAGTGCTGAACTTGCGATTGATTGAGGGAATAGATTTAAAAGAGTACCAGCAGAAAACCGACCTTGATATTTATAAATTTTTCGGGAGATCCATTGAGAAAAATTTAAATTTAAAACTTTTACAATTGAAAGACAATAGACTAAGTCTGACAAAACAGGCGATGCCGATAGCGGATAGTGTTCTTTGCGATTTCGCTAAGCCTGACTGATTGCTTTAAAATCGCCGATTGGTTATAATACCGGTTTGTAATTTACATAAAGAAGATATATGGACATAGCTAATATACGAAATTTTTGTATTATCGCGCATATTGACCACGGCAAGAGCACGCTTGCCGACAGACTCCTTCTGCTTACAGGCACGGTAAACCAAAGGGACTTCAAAGAACAGATGCTCGACACTATGGATATCGAGCGCGAGCGCGGCATAACCGTCAAGGCCTCTGCCGTAACGATGCTCTATACCCTCAACGGCGTCGAATATATGCTAAACCTGATTGACACGCCGGGGCACGTCGATTTTCATTATGAAGTTTCCCGCTCAATGGCCGCCTGTGAAGGCGCTCTGCTTGTCGTTGATGCCTCACAGGGTGTCGAGGCGCAGACTGTCGCCAATGCGTATCTGGCAGTCGATTCAGGTCTGGAGATTATTCCTGTTATAAACAAGATTGACCTGCCTGCGGCGCAGCCAAAAGTTGTCGCGGAGGAAATCGAACATATCCTCGGCATAAATAAAAACGAGTGTTTTCATATTAGCGCAAAAAGCGGTCAGGGCATCATTGAGCTGCTCGAGGCGATAGTTACTTTTTTGCCGCCGCCGGTTATCGATCCGATAAAGCAGACAAAGGCGCTGATTTTCGACAGTCATTACGACGAATACCGCGGCGTGATATGTTATGTCAGATTGATTAGCGGCCGGTTAAATCCCGGCGATAAGATACTAATGATGGGCTCGAACAGAAGTTATCAGGTAAGTGAGCTTGGCAAATTTACGCCGGGGATGAAAAAAGTCGATTCACTCGGCGCAGGCGAGGTCGGCTATGTCATCGCGAATATCAGGACATTGTCGGACATTACAATCGGCGACACCATAACGCTGGCAAAAGAACCTGCTAAAAAGGCTTTACCCGGCTACAAAAAGCCGCTTCAAATGGTTTTCAGCGATTTCTATCCCGGAAACAATACCGATTATACGCATCTGCGGGCGGCATTTGAAAAACTTTCGCTCAACGACGCAAGTTTTACGTTTGTGCCGCAGAACAGTCCGGCCCTCGGTTTTGGTTTCCGCTGCGGATTTCTCGGCCTTTTGCATATGGAGATTATTCAGGAACGGCTCGAAAGAGAAAACGATATCGAGGTTGTTCAAACCGCGCCTACGGTAACTTACGAGGTTGTTGAGACGTCGGGAGAAACTTACAGGATTGATTCACCCAGTCAGTTGCCCGAAAAGACAAAAATCGCCGAGCTGCGCGAGCCTTTTGTAAAACTGGAAATTATCACGCCGAAAGACACGATAGGCAATATTATGAAACTTTCGGAGATGAGGCGATGCCAGCTTATAAGGACCGATTACATAAGTCCGACCCGCGTGATGATGGAATTCAGGGCGCCGCTGGCAGAAATTGTTTATGATTTTTACGACCAGCTCAAGGGCATAAGCAGGGGCTACGCGACAATGGATTATGAATTCATAGGCTTTGAAGTCGGCGACCTTGTAAAGATTGATATTCTCGTCAACAAGTCAATCGTCGATGCGCTGAGTTTGATTGTGCATCGCTCAATCGCGGAAGCGAGGGGGAGAAAAATGCTTGTCAAACTCAGAAAGGCAATCCCGCGTCATCAGTTTGAGATACCGCTTCAGGCTGCTATCGGCGGCAAAATAATCGCGCGCGAAAGCATCAAGGCGTTTAGAAAAGATGTAACCGCAAAACTCTACGGCGGAGATGTTACCCGCAAAATGAAAGTTCTCAAGAGGCAAAAAGAAGGCAAAAAACGAATGAAAAGCATCGGCAACGTGCAAATCCCCCAGCAGGCCTTTATGAGTATCCTTGACACGAGCGAATAAAACTTTTTTCTTAACTTCTTATAAAACAACAGGTTGTATTATATTTTTTTTGTTTGTTGCTCTTGCAACTTGCTTAATTTGTTGTATAATTGAAGAACAAATTGATTTTTAAGGAATTAGCAATGTCTTTAGGTCGGATTATTCGTAAGCGTCGGCATGAGCTGGATATTACTCTTGATGAAGTAAGCTCCAGGACAGGTTTTTCAAAGCCTTATCTTTCGACGATTGAAACGGGCAAGGTGAAGAACCCGCCCAGCGATGGTCTTATTCGCAAACTGGAAGAGGTGCTGAATTTCCCTGCCGGCGAATTGCGGCAAATTGCTAATCATGACAGAATGCCTGCCGATGTTCGTCAGCGTTTCGAAGCGTATGAATCGGAAAATCAGCGATGGCGAAAACTCGTCCAGGAGCTTATTGATAAAAAAAGCGGCAAGAATGAAATCAGCAAACTGCTTTCGAAGAGTGATTTGCAGATTGACGAGGACAAGTCAACAGTAAAGCCCGGCAGGCTGATACCTGTCATTAACCGCGTCGCGGCAGGTTATCCGGTTGATTTTGACGACCTCGAATACCCCGCAGGCTTCGCCGATGATTATGTCCGCTGTCCCGATATCGACGACCCACACGCCTTTGCCGTTCGGGTCATAGGTGATTCGATGGAGCCGAAATTTATTGAAGGCGATATTGTTATTTTCTCGCCGGGCACAGAAGTAAGAAGCGGCGATGACTGTTTCATTCGCCTTTCAACGCCGCACGAGACAACATTCAAGAGAGTCTTCTTTGAGCCGCAGGACAATGTCAGGCTCCAGCCCCGAAATGAAAAATACGCGCCCCTGATTATCGAAGGCTCAAGAATCAACGGCATCTACAAGGCGGTAATAAAATACGAAAGACTGTAAATCCGCTAAATTTTACATTCTTGACTATATAACAGGGGAGTTTATAATTTCCTTTTTAGCTCTAAGGCGTTAAAGACCAAAGGTTTATATGGCCTCGGTAAATGAGAATTATCAGAAACTTGATTTTGTAAGACAAATTGTCGCCGATGACCGCAAGAGCGGCAAATGGGACGGCAGAGTCGTTACGCGATTCCCGCCTGAACCCAACGGCTATCTGCATATCGGCCACGCAAAGAGCATCTGCCTGAATTTCGGCATAGCTTCTGAGTTCGGCGGAAAATGTCATTTGCGATTCGACGATACCAATCCCGAAAAGGAAGAGCAGGAATATGTCGATTCGATTATCGCTGATGTTAAATGGCTCGGCTGGGACTGGGGCAAAAATCTTTTCTTCGGCTCAGATTATTTTCAGCAGATGTTCGACTTGGCAGTTGACCTTATAAAAAAAGGCAAGGCCTATGTCTGCGACCTGACTGCCGACCGAATCAGGGATTATCGCGGCTCGTTAACTCAGCCGGGAAAAGACAGCCCTTATCGAAACAGGAGCATCGAAGAAAATCTCGACTTGTTTGAACGGATGCGAAAAGGCGAATTCCCCGACGGCTCGAAAACGCTCCGCGCGAAAATTGATATGGCTCATCCCAACCTGAATATGCGAGACCCCGTAATGTATCGGATTGTCCACGCATCACATCACCGCACGGGAGATAAATGGTGCATATACCCGATGTATGACTGGGCGCACGGCATTGAGGATTCAATCGAAAAAATTACGCACTCAATCTGCACACTCGAATTTGAAAATCACCGCCCGCTTTACGACTGGTTTCTCGATGCGCTCGAAATCTATCATCCGCAGCAAATCGAGTTTGCAAGACTTAACCTAACTTATACCGTTATGAGCAAACGCAAACTGCTCAAACTTGTGCAGGATGGCCACGTTTGGGGCTGGGACGACCCGAGAATGCCGACAATCTGCGGTATGAGGCGAAGAGGATATTCGCCGCAGGCTGTTAGAAACTTCTGCGATAAAATAAGTGTAAATAAATTCAACAGCACGGTTGATTTTGCTCTTCTTCAGCACTGCCTTCGCGAAGACTTAAATAATTCTAGCCCGCGCGTAATGGCGGTTCTAAATCCATTGAAGGTTATAATTGAAAATTATCCCGAAGGAAAAGTTGAGTATCTCGAAGCGATAAATAATCCCGAAGACCCATCGGCAGGAACAAGACAGATACCTTTCTCGCGTGAAATTTATATTGAGCGCGACGATTTTATGGAAGAGGCGCCAAAGAAGTTTTACCGCCTCGCTCCCGGCAGGGAAGTCCGTCTGCGATACGCCTATTTTATAACCTGCACAAATGTAATAAAAGATTCTGCGGGAAATATAACCGAGCTTCGATGCACTTACGACCCCGCCACCCGCGGTGGAGATTCGCCAGACGGCAGAAAAGTAAAATCCACCCTGCACTGGGTCTGCGCCAAAAACGCTATTGATGCCGAGGCAAGAATCTACGAACATCTTTTCACAAAAGAAAACCCTGACGACACCGGAGAAGGTCAGGACTTTACTGCTTTTCTTAATCCGAATTCATTAACGAAACTTTCCAACTGCAAGATTGAACCATATTTGAAAGACGCAAAGCCTTTAAGCAGATGGCAGTTTGAGAGATTAGGCTATTTCTGCGTTGACTCGGACAGTAAAAATGAAAAGCTGGTTTTCAATCGCACCGCCACCCTCCGCGACGAATGGGCGAAAATCCAGCAAAATATAAATAAGTAAACGGACTATTTGGAAGTGGTGATCGTTTTACTGAATATATTTTTTCGGTCTGGTAAGAAGTATCGCTATTTATTAGGATTTTAATAATAGGCATTGTTCTTTTTACCTTTCTGTAAGCTATCGAAGCTAAACTGCTTCGGGCATAATCTATATTTGGTCTTTTTAGGTTTCAATCCGATCTCCCTTCCTCCTTTTTACAATAGTCTCAAAATGTTTTTTTGAAGAAAATTATCACTTTTACAAAAGGAGGCATAAAATGAACGGATGTAAATCAGCCCTGGTATTTCTTATTTGCGTTCTAATAATTATTCAGCTCTGCCCGGGGAAACTTCTGGCTTCAGGAGGCGAACAAAACGCATCATCTATAACAGACCAGAGCGGCAGTCAAGGCCAGTCAAGCGAGTTATCTTCGCTCATAGATGTCCAGAGGTACAATCGCAGTATTCATATTATGGCTATGCTGCTGGTTGGTTTTGGATTTTTGATGGTGTTCGTGAAAAAATACGGCCGCTCCGCTGTAACAGCGACATACCTTCTTGTGAGTGTGGCAATACCTCTTTATTTCCTGCTCAGCAGTCTTGGCGTATTCGGTGCTTCAAAATCCGTAGATATAGAAAAGCTTATCCTGGCGGAATTTGCGGCGGCAAGCCTTTTGATATGCGCCGGTGCAGTGCTGGGAAGATTAAAGATGATTCAGTATCTCGTATTAGGCGTGTTTTTTATACTGTGCTATATGCTGAATGAATGGATAGTTTTGGGCGGCGGTCTTGGTTTGCTTAAAAGCGGCTTTGTGGATACAGGCGGTTCGATAGTAATTCATGCTTTTGGCGCACTTTTCGGACTGGGCATTATCACGGCAATGACAAACAAAAAAGAATTTAATGAGCCGATTGAATCCGATGCCGCCAGCGACCGTTTTTCAATGGTCGGAAGTATGGTTTTATGGCTGTTCTGGCCGAGTTTCTGTGCGGCACTTGTAGCGCCTAAACAAGTCCCGTTTACCGCAGTCAATGTTGTTTTGGCTCTTTGCGGTGCTACAATAGCAACGTATTTTTCTTCTATCTTTTTCAGGAAAGGCAAAATTTCCATCGCGGATATGGCTAACGCGACTCTGGCCGGAGGCGTGGCAATCGGCTCTACGTGCGATTCCGCGAGCCATCCGACCGCGTTTGTCATCGGAATATTGAGCGGCGTGCTTTCTGTATTTGGTTTTGCTGTTATCCAGAGTAAACTCCAGAAGATATTAAAAAGTGTGGATACCTGCGGAGTCCTTAACCTGCACGGCTGGCCCGGATTGATGGGCGGTATTGCGGCGGTATTCGTTGTTACCGGTATTAATAAATCCATACAGTTCAAAGGTATTGGAATATCAATCGTAATAGCAATAGTGGCCGGTTTCATAACAGGAAAAATACTATTATCGTTTGGCAGAAGAACCCGACCCTATATTGATTCTGAAGAATTCGTCGAGGCAGAAGCATAGATGCCGAAAGATAGCCACGGAGAAATTTAAAGAATCTGTGTCCTCTTTTGGTTTTGCTTAGGACATATCTGCGTCAGAAATTTTTTATTTACAAACGGTTGTCCCCTGTTATAATGTAAATGAAAATGGTTTCTGTTTAGAAAAGGAGCGATATGGATAGGTTTCTGCAGGTTTTAAGGGAAAACCTGATGAAGATTACGCCAAGACGCAAGGCGGTTATAAGTCTTTTTCTCAAAAATAACGCGCAAATGAAGCCTTGTGATGTTTATAAAAACCTCAAAAGGAAACTCCCGAAAATCGGACTGCCTACGGTTTACAGGATACTGGATGAGCTGAAAAATATCGGCATTTTAGTTCAGGTGCTTTCCGAAGACCGGCAGTTGTATTACTCGCTTTGCTCTATGCCGGCAGAACATCACCATCATCATTTTATATGCAGGAAATGCAAAAAAACCGAGGAGGTCGATTACTGTAATTTCAGCGAGATTTCCAGATTGATTGAAAAAAATCTCAAATGCAAAGCAGAGTCCCATTTGCTCCAGATTAAAGGGCTGTGCGCTCAATGCAGATAGGTTGTAAATATACATTTATTTCCGGAGATAAAAAATGGAGTTCCTGACAGAAGCCTTGATTGATACGTTAAAGCTGTTGCCGTTGCTGGTGGTAATTTACTTTCTTGTCTCGTTTCTCGAATACCGCTATGGCGAGCGGATGGAATCTGTCCTGACACGTTTTGGCATATTTAATCCTGTCATTGGAGCGTTATTCGGCTGCATACCGCAGTGCGGTTTTTCAGTGGTAGGTTCGGCATTATACGTCAAACGGCTGATATCCATCGGGACACTGCTTGCTGTTTTTCTTTCGACATCGGATGAGGCCGTGCCGGTGCTTTTGTCTATGCCGGGCAAAGCGCATATGGTCTGGACACTTATCGCGATCAAGGCGGGTATCGCGATTGTTGCTGGTATCGGCGTTGATTTGCTCCTGCGTCATCTGCCGGCTGAAAAACCGGCCGAGCCGATTGATGCTGATAATCACAGTGATGATGCCAAGGGGCATTCAGGCTGTTGTTCTCACCATTTAGACGAAAAGCATTCGAAAATTGAAGCTCTTGTCTATCATCCGTTGCTGCATACAATCAAAATTTTTATCTATTTGTTTGTGCTCTCGGTCATATTGAATCTGATTGTTCAAAAAATCGGCGAAAAAAGAATCGCACAAATACTCCTTGGCGGAACAGTGTTTCAGCCTTTTTTGGCGTCGCTGATTGGACTTATACCCAATTGTTTCGCCTCTGTTCTTTTGGCTAAACTGTTCGCTGACGGCGCAATCAGTTTTGGTTCATTGGTTGCGGGATTGTCTGCAGCGGGAGGATTAGGACTTTTAGTGCTTATTAAAGAAAATAAAAGTTTTAAAAATACGCTTTTTGTTATCGGTCTTCTGGTAGCTATAAGCGTTCTGGCGGGAATAATCATCCAGACTATTTAAAGAAAATCATTCTCAGCGAGACGATGAGCAGGAATATTCCGAATATTTTCTTCAATATCTGCTCCGGTATTCCAATCGCAAGTTTCGCCCCCAGCAGGCCGCCGATAACAAAGCCGATGCACATAAGGCCGGCAATTTTTAAGTCCACATAACCTTTCTGGTAATACATCCAGGCTGCAAGTATTCCTATCGGCGGAACCATCATCGCAAGGGTTGTGCCCTGTGCCATATACTGTGTCATTCCAAACAGTAAAACCAATGCTGGAATTATTACAGTCGCTCCGCCGATGCCGATTAGTCCGCTTAACGTTCCCGCGACAAGACCTAAAAGCAAATAGAGAAGAATATTTGTCATCTTAACTCCTTTGTTTTTTATTGTTTCTGTCTATTCAAAAAGTTCCTTGAACTTATCGGCGATATCGCCAGTTTTACAGAGAGTTTCGCCGATAAGCGCAGCCGTTACGCCGGCTTTTTTTATCTTTTCAACATCAGCTTTTGTTTTTATCCCGCTTTCTGCTACCAGACCGTTTACGTTGTCGATAAGTTCAGCAAGCCTGATTGTCGTATTCAAATTGACCTTCATTGTTGTTAAATCGCGGTTGTTTATGCCCAGAACACTGTAATGTGCCATTGGAAAATCAATCAGGCTTCTTGCTCGCAGAAGTTCTTCCGCGCCGTGGACTTCAAGCAGGACTGTCAGCGACAGTTCCGCCGCCAGAATCATCAAATCGACAATTTTCCCGTCGTTCGGCTCAAACGCCTCGGCAATGAGCAGTATCGCATCTGCCCCGGCCGCGCGTGCTTCATATATCTGATATTCATCAATGATAAAATCCTTGCGCAGCACTGGTATGCTCACCGCGTTTTTAATCTGTGTAAGGTATTCGAGCTTTCCCTGAAAATATTTTTCATCCGTCAGAACGCTTATGGCGTCTGCGCCGCATTGTTCATAAATTTTTGCAATCTCAACGGCGTTAAAGTCTTTTCGGATAATGCCCGCTGAAGGCGAAGCCTTTTTGACTTCAGCGATAACATTTATGCCGCGTTTGTTCGGCTTTGTTACAGCATTATGAAAATTTCGGCATTTAGGCAGATTTTTTATCTGCTCTTTGAGATGCTCTACTGGAACAGTTCTTTTCTGCTGTTCGACTTCGATTCGTTTATCTGCCAGTATTTGTTTTAGGATATCGGACATATACGTCTTTCGTCGATTGGATAATTAGCCCCCGGCTTTGCCGGGGGTTGGCCGCCTCAAGCGGCGGCCGCTAAACGAATTCCTTACATCCTCACTTCTTTGCTTCCTTACTTCCTTATCTTTATCCTGCCATATTGACAAATCCCATACGAAGCTGACTCAAAGTGCTTGAAAGAAACTTTTGTTCCTCGTCAGTCAGGTTTCCTTTGGTTTTTTCTTCAAGCGATTCGAGCATATCTATATGAAACTTTGCCAGCCGCAGGTCTTTTTTCGGCTCTTTGTCTTTTTCAGTTGTAATCATACCCATCGCAAACATCGCTTGTGTCGCAAGCAGGCTCACCAAGGCGCCGAAATCGCCCGGCGGCAGTTGATACTGCTGCTGTTCGGAGTTCTTATCCTCCTTGTCGGTTTTTCCCTCTGCCTTGAGGGCCTCTTTTTCTTTTTGCGCCTTCGTCTTCCAGTCTTCGTCAATTATGATTTTCTTTTCCTGTTTTTTTTCTTCTGCCATAATAACTCCAGATATTAAAGATTATTTCCTGTATTTTCTCATACTTTTATCCATATCGCTTTTTTGTTGTCTCTTTGTAATTTTGTCGCGTTTATCATATTGCCGTTTTCCTCTCGCTATTGCCAGTTCAATTTTTGCCAGTCCTTTATCGCTAAAATATATCCGCAACGGCACAAGTGTAAAGCCTTTCTG
>JBAVNP010000315.1:0-4493 GCA_049691175.1 Sedimentisphaerales bacterium | reverse complement strand
TATGAATGGAATTGACACCACGACAACAGGCAGGGTAATAATAGTAAATCGAGGCGTTTTAAATCCCAGAAAAGCATACAAAATTAACATAATTGTTACGGCCGGCAGCATTTTTTTAATCTCACATCAGAGACGTAATTATTTTTATCATCGGCAGGAAAATTGACAAAATCGTTATGCCTATAAATCCGCCGACTAAAATCAGCATTATGGGCAATAGGGCCGCCTGCAGTCTTGCCTGGCTGCATCTGACTTGTTCGATATACATCTGTGCCAGACTGTGCAGATTATCTTCAAGTTCGTTTCGCTGTGAACCTAACTGGATAGAGTAGAGGAAAAGTTTCGGTATTACGCCGCAGAACTGCCCTGCCTGCATAATATTTGTCCCATTTTCTATCTGCTCGGCGAGAAAGGCGGCTTCATAGATAAGCTTTTCACTGCCGCTTGCATCTGCGCTTAACCTGAGACAATTCGGCATATCGGCCCCCGCCGCAATCATTACGGCCATTGATTCAGCCATTTTGGCCAAAATACTGCTGTGATGCAGCCTGCCGATTATCGGGATATTCAGCAAAAACGACTCTTTGAATTTTCTACCCGCCGATGTTGACGAAAGCAGCGTATTTAAAATAATCACACCGGCGACCAGAGCGCCGATACTAATCCAGAATGGTATAATGTTTTTGGCTATACTAAACATAAGCAGCGTTAGCTCCGGAAGATCGCCGCCGGTCATTTCTTTAAGCACAGTTACAAACTGTGGAATAATCATTATATATACAAAACTGATTACAACAGCCGCCATTGTAAGAATCACAGCCGGATAGACCATAGCTTCGAAGATAATCTTTCTGGTCTGATTCGACATCTCGATATGCCTGTTGAGGTCTGTCAGCATCTGGCTCAACCTACCGGTCTCCACGCCGGCTTTTAAAATTCTGCCGTAAAGAGGTGGAAAATGTTTTTGTCTTTTCTCAAATGCCTTTTCGATACTCATCCCGCCTTCAAGGTCGTCTGCGATATCGGTAACAAGTTTTCGCATTTTTCTTGAGCCGATGTCCGCCGAAAGCTCACGCAGGCCCCTTTCCAGGGGAATACCGGCTTTTGTGATTGACGCAAGCTGCTGATTAAAAAGCAAAAACTCATTTCTTCCGATAGCTGTTTTGGATCTTTCAGGTTTGGCCTTTTCGAGCAAATTAACACTAAGCTTCATCTCTTTAAGAAGCTCGGCAGCTTCCTGCGGCGAAGCTGCCTCAACTATTCCCTTCATTAATCTGTCTGTCGATGTAAGCGCATTATATTCAAATATTGCCATTTTTATCTCCCAATCGTTTATTCAGAATCTAATATGCCGCAAACCTTGTTCAACTCATCAACAGTAGCAATACCCTGACTGACAAGTCGTTTGCCGTCGGTAAGCATATTCGTATGTCCCGTCCTTTTAAGCAGTGCCTGGAGTTCTTCGAGGTCGGTCTTTTGGGCGATTGCTTTTCTAAGCTCGCCGTCAAGTTCAACGATTTCCGCAATCAAAGCCCTGCCTTTGTAGCCGGTATCCAGGCAATTGCTGCATCCGACAGCTTCAAAAAATCCCGTTTTTTCATTTTGTTTCCTGCACTTATCGCAGAGTTTTCTGACAAGTCTCTGATTTAAAATCGCCGCTACACTCGATGTTACCTGATAAGGTTCGATACCCATCTCGAGCAGTCTCAGGAAACCCGCGGCAGGTGTTCCGCTGTGCATTGTACTCATTAAGAAATGTCCTGTAAGCGCAGCTTCAACGGCGATTTTCGCCGTTTGGGCATCGCGTATTTCGCCAATCATCAATACCTGCGGGTCCTGTCTTAACAGAGACCTCAAGGCTGTCGGAAAAGTCATTTCGCCAAAAGGCGTAATCTGCACCTGCGTAACACCTTCAATTCTTATCTCAACAGGGTCTTCGAGCGTTACAATACTTTTACCGGGAAAATTTTTCAAAATATTTCGCAGGATGGCAGCCAGTGTGGTGCTTTTCCCGCTGCCCGCAGGTCCGGTCAGCAGAAGCAATCCCTGATTTTTAAAAGCAATACTTTTGAGTGTTTTGTATATTGATTCTGAAAAGCCTAATTGCTCCAGTTCAGTCAAATTTTTGCGCTGATAAAAAATTCTCACAACAGCCCTTTGACCGTGTATCGTGGGAAAGACAGCAAGTCTTTCGTCAAGAACTCCCTGATTGTTGTGTCCGGCTGTTTCAATTCGGCCTTCCTGCGGAATATCGGTTCGATAGGTCAAAAGATTACCCAGCACCTTTAATCTTGCGATAATATTTTCCGACAGAAGTTTCGGCACTTTTTCGACCGTTTTGAGAACGCCATCAAGCCGATACTTAATAACCATTTCATTTTCTGTCGGCTCAAAGTGAATATCGCTGGCGCCGGCATTCATCGCCTCTGCAAGAAGATTGTCAACCAAAGTTGCAACATCCTGTGCTTTATTTTGAGGATTTTTAGGGTCTTTATTTGTCTTTTTTGTGCTCATTTTTTCACGATTTTCCGCAATTATATGGTTTTCTGAAGGATAGACGCATATTTATTTAAAATGTTAGCTGAAAAATCGAAGTTTTTTTGAATTTTTTTAAGATTTTAGATAACATAAGGGTATGCTATGCGTCTTTTTCGCAGAGAACATCGATGTTAAGTAAGGCGGAAAGCTACAGGCTGTTATGGGATTTCGCCCTGCCGGAGCCGCTGGTTGCGTCTCAGAAATGGGTGCTGGGTGCAATGCAGTCCTATGGTTCCGAACTGATTACGATGTTATGGCGGATACTCGGCAACGAACAGGATGTCTGCGACGCATATCAGGATACTTTTTTACATCTTGCTCATTATGAAAACGGCATCAAGCCTCGCAACATCAAGGCATATCTTTTCCGCTCAACGAGCAATACAGCAATCTCAATACTTAGACGACGGATTATCGAACGAAAAAATTTGCCTGATGTTGCCGCTATTAAGCAAACTGAAATGACGGCGAATGATTTGGATTCGAGTCATCTGCAGCAGCAGCTTCGATATAACATTGCCAGATTGCCTGAACATCTGCGCCAAGTCGTTACTCTGCATGATTTGGCTGAATTTTCTTATGCAGAGGCGGCAAAGATACTCGGAATAGCCGAAACAAGCGCAAGAGTCTATAGACATAAAGCGATACAATTATTAGCGGTATGGATGAATAAAGAAGAATAATAAAATGAAAAATAAAGAAACAACAAACTGTAAGGATATAAGAGGCCGGCTGAATAAAATTATCAGCAGCTATTTAAGCTTTGACGCGGTATGGGTTCAGAACCATATTGTGAACTGCCCCAGATGCCGGAAACGGTTTTCTTCCATCGGTAAAGTGCACCTGGCGTTATCACTTCTCAAGTCAAAACCGCATCAGCTTGATTTATTAAAGCAGGCTAATATTCAGACAATCGACACTCTTGCTCATTCTGTGCGCCAGCTCCATAAAGCCCAGAAACTGAAAATTGCCCGTCCGGAGCCGGGGCTCGTTGAAAAATTATCGCCGCTGAAAGGTTCGCTCGCTAATACAGCAGCGTGTATCGCAATCCTGTTCCTTGCCAAGATGGGAATTTTTAATTCGATGGAAAAATTCCAAGCTGACAGCCGAAAGGCGATTGAAAATTATTACCAGAAACAAGTCGGCCGGGATATTTCAAACGAAATTTTCTCAAGCTGATTGTTTTGCCATTTCGTCAAGACCGCCTAAACACAGTTGCGACCAGGTTTCCATTGTATCTTTAACCTGCTGCAATTCTGTCGGTGTCATAAAGGTCATTTGCGTAATCATCTGCTCTTTTTTAGAAACTTTCGGCTCAGCCAAAGTCCAAAAGTGAACTATGCCGAGGTGAACACTGCCGACTTCATTGGATTCGTCATTAAGCAATGCAACGATTTTATCAGTATAGGCGGTATCCACCGAAACCTCTTCAGCTACTTCTCTTTTAACCGCCTCAAGATAAATTTTGTAAGCGTCCACACTAAACAAAGTCCAGTCAATCGGATTTATATGGCCGCCTATGCCAATTGACCTTTTTGCGACAAGCCGTTTTTCGCCCGCACGCAAACCCCTGACATAAGAAAGATATTTGCCGTTGTGGCTCATAATTACATAAGGGATAAGCTGTTTGAAGGATGGGTCTTTTTCAACCTGCGACCTCGACATAAAGCGCGGAACACCCGAAGCAAAAAACTTTTTGATATACTTATCTACGTCAAATTGCAGACCCTGAAATATCCCGACATCTTCGAAAACCTTTCTCTCGACAACCAAAACTTCTTCCTGCTGTACCATTTAGATTCCTTTGTTTAATTTCGAGCTTAAAATTTTCGCGACTACCTGCGGATTAGCGGAGCCTTTGGTTTTTTGCATTACCTGCCCCATTAAAAAGCCGTGCGCTTTTTTGCTTTTCTTGTCGCCGCTTTTGGCATCATCAACAGCCTGCGGGTTTGCCG
>JBAVNP010000314.1:0-2155 GCA_049691175.1 Sedimentisphaerales bacterium | reverse complement strand
TATACAGTATACTCGTATGCAGTATACTGCATACGAGTATAGTGAATAAATAGGGTTCATTTAGCCGCCGCCATTCAGGGCGGCGTTTCCTTATCTCCTTACTTCCTTACCTCATTACCTCATTCCTTCTTGGTTTTCTCTTGATTTTACCCTTTTTGCCATTATTATAGTGTCAGCTATTAAAACAAATGTATTTAACTCTATATCAATTAAGGAGATAGCTGATGGATAGAAAAATACTGCTTGGCGAAAAAGACATACCGAAACAGTGGTACAACCTCGCGGCCGATTTGCCGAATCCGCTTCAGCCGCCGCTGGGACCCGACGGTAAGCCCATAGGGCCGGAAATGCTCGCACCCGTTTTCCCGATGAACATTATTGAGCAGGAAGTCAGCACGCAGAGGTGGATTGACATTCCGCAGGAAGTGATTGATATTTTGTATCAATGGCGTCCGGCTCCTCTTCGCAGGGCGGCGATGCTCGAAAAATATCTCAAAACACCCGCGAAGATTTTTTACAAGGATGAAAGCACCAGCCCGCCCGGCAGTCACAAGCCCAATACCGCTGTTGCCCAGGCGTATTACAACAAGGCATTCGGCATAAAGAGAATTGTGACCGAGACAGGAGCGGGGCAGTGGGGCTCGGCACTCGCCTATGCCTGCAATCAATTCGGTCTTGAGTGCAAGGTTTATATGGTTCGCATCAGTTTCGACCAGAAGCCGTTCCGCAAATTGATGATGCAGGTCTGGGGTGCGAATTGCATCGCAAGTCCTTCCAACCAGACGGAATTTGGAAAAAGAATGCTTAAGGAAATACCCGACACTCCCGGCTCACTTGGCATCGCGATTTCCGAAGCGATTGAGGACGCCGTCCACGATACTACCGGCAAAACGCGATACGCATTGGGAAGCGTTTTGAATCACGTTATGCTTCATCAGACCATTATCGGCCTGGAAGCTAAAAAGCAGCTTCAAATGGCCGGCATTAAAAAGCCCGATATCGTTATCGCCTGCGCCGGCGGCGGAAGCAATTTCGCAGGTCTTTCTTTCCCGTTTGTCGCCGACAAGATTAACGGCGCCGATATTGAAATTATTCCCGTTGAGCCTAAAGCCTGTCCTTCGATGACTCGCGGCCAGTTCGCTTACGACCACGGCGACACCGCTTGTATGACTCCGCTTCTTGCGATGCATACTCTCGGCCACGCCTTTGTGCCGAAGCCCATTCACGCCGGCGGCCTCCGTTATCACGGTATGGCTCCACTCGTCTGTCAGGCGATTGTTGAAGGATTGCTTAAACCAAGGGCTTATCATCAGTTAAAATGTTACGAGTCTGCTATGATTTGGGCAAAGACCGAAGGCTTTATTTGTGCTCCGGAAACGAGCCACGCCATTGCTGCTGTTATTGATGAAGCGAACAAGGCCAAGGAAGAAGGCAAAGAGAAGGTCATTCTCTTTAATTACAGCGGCCACGGCCTGATGGATTTGAGTGGTTACGATGCCTATTTGACCGGCAAATTGACCGATTATGAATTACCGGAATCGGAGTTGAAGGAATCGACTGCGGTTTTGAAGGATTTGCCGAAGCCGCAGGTAAAAAAGACAGGTAAATGGTAAAATTTATTGTCATTCCCGAGAAGTAATGTCATCCCCGGGAAGTAACTTCGCAGGATTAGCAGCAGGGGACGCTTCTCTGGGATGGCTGCAGGGAACCGCCGTCAAAAAATCCGGCAAATGGTAATCAATTTTGTGATTAACCCCCTCGCTTGCTTCGCAAGAAGCAGAGGGGGTTTTCTTTGCGCCGTGGTTAGCCCTGCCATTACTATGGCAGGGTTCGTTTATTCCAATTTCCAAAAGCCCGTCGGTTTACTCGGCGGGTTTTTCTTTGAAGGTTAGCCCCCTGATTTACGGCGATATTTTTTAGTGCACTACGTATTTCGCATTTTAAGACGGGGGGGCTTGTCCGCCGTAGTTATTTAACGAAGGCGGATTGACTTCAGGTCGGGATTAGTTACACTGGTGAATGGTCTGCCTGCAACCGATAACGCGTTGTGAATTGACTTCAGGTCGGGATTAGTTACACTGCGAATAACGTAAGAGGTCTTAATTTATTTGTTGTGAATTGACTTCAGGTCGGGATTAGTTACACTATATTGAAC
>JBAVNP010000313.1:0-11918 GCA_049691175.1 Sedimentisphaerales bacterium | reverse complement strand
CTGCCGCTAATGCTGCGTATCTCTGTCGCCTGGGCCGTCGGCATATCAAGGGTGGTCCAATTTGCGCCATCATAGAGAAAACCATGCTGGTTGGTTGATGACCCATAGTAACCAACAATATTGTCTCCATCAATGCCGCTGATATGTGTTGTGTCATTTGCTCCCGGAACGTTGAAAGTGGTCCAAGAGCCGGCCTTTGCATAACTCGTACTGAACAACATCATCGCCGCACAAATTGCAATTAACTTCTTCATTTCTTCTCTCCTATTTAATTGTTAATTTTCTCCGCTGTGATATTCGTCCGTATCAATTATTACGATAGTTGACCCTGAAATCAAGAAAATTATCAGAAAAAATCCGGTAATATGGGTAATTACAGAAATGCCGTTACCGATTTAAATTGCTTTACTCTTTTTGTTGCTTTGCAGCTATTTGATATTTGCCGGCTTGTCAATCCCGTAAGTTTTTGCGATAGTCATATTTGCCGCCGGCATTTTAGCCCTGTCGAGAACAATTTTCGGCTCGCTTAGCTCGAATTCGATTACGTCGTATTTCGCCTCAGGTTTAAGCGCCAGCGCTTTGGCAATATCCTTCATCGACCCGATTTTCATACCGTTGATATTGTCAACAACAAGCTGCTTGAGGCCGTGATAGCCGAGGTTGATATTTCCGGGCAGAACAAAGCTCAGAACGACGATTTCCTTTCGTGCATCTGTGGGCTTGGAGGCCTCGTTGAGCAGGTAATTATAAATATGCGGCTCGGCTCTTCCCGCCCAGTCGGCGCCTCTTGCCTCGAGATATGTTTTTGTCAGTTTCTGCAGGATACAGCCGCCGATGATGAAATATTGAGGCTGGCTGTCAAATTCGTACCACGGCACGAGCATTTGTGAAACGTCGAAGTTTTTAACGAGCGTTTCAATTTTTTGCTCTTTGCCGTCTCGCCAGATATCGAACGTGATTTTTTCGCCCGCGGTTTTGCTCGTTATCAGGTAATCGAAAAACAGGGCGTCATATTGCGGATGGACAAATCTTCCGTAGGAATTCAGTTTAAAGCCATTGACACTCAGAAGCACATCTCCTTTTTTCAGCTCATTGCAGCCTGTTCCTATTGTATAAACGTCCGAGACGTAAACCCCATTCTGTATTTCATCGGGCATTTTCAGATATTTTCTCAGGACAGGGTCGAGCAGTCCTGTAGTAGAAAATCCCGCGGCTCCTATGCCGCTGTAGGAGCCGTCTTTCGCGTCGGCGAGAAATCTGTTTATGGCATCTGCCGGAACAATGCCTGCTTCTTTGTTGCTTGACCAGCAGGCTATTCCGAGCGGTTCCGTTCCCATACAATATAGTTGTCCGTTATTTGTGTTGTCGGAGACATTCGCAGCCACAAAATTGAGCGTTTTAGAAAATGCTACTGGAGACGGGTCGATAGTCGCTCTGTCGAGATAGCCTCTGCCGTTATAAATTTGTGCTGTGGCAGACAGCCAGTAGAAATTGACCTCTGCGCCTTTTTTATATTTTGCGCTGAATTTCAAAGGTATCAGCGGTTTCCTGATGGTATTCGGGTCGAGTTCAATCAGGGCGAGGTTGGATTCATAATCGATAATCTTGATTTTTGCCGGTATGAATTCATTTTGTCCGAATCTTTTTACCTCTATAACAGCGGCGTTTGCGATGTTATATGCGGGGGTAATAACCTGATTTTCAGTCACGGCGCAGCCGACGCCCCAGCCCTCGGTAACCTCTTTGTTCTTCCACGGCTGATATTGTTCATATCCGTAGCAGGATATATTGAGATATACAATCGAGTTTTTCATTACTTCAGTCAGGTCTGCCTGATTTTTGGCAGAAGCGTTTGAAAAAACAGCCAGAGAGAAAATCAAAACTGCGAAAAGAGGTCTTGGGTTTTTCATATCTGTCCCTCCATAAATGCCCAGCTTGGAACATTGTATTTTTTGAGGATAATTTCGTTTCGCTGATGGGCCTTTTTGGCTTCTATCGGCAGGGGCCGGTCTGAATTCATAAATTTCAGGATATAAAAATCAGTATCTTTGTTTTCAAAGGCCTTTTTAACGTCGTCGAGGCTCATTATAGGTGTGCCGTTTATGTTTTCCAGCGGTTTATCCATAAAGCTGTCGGCATAAGCGTTTATTTCGTCCGACAGGATTTCGGAAAGGACTACATATTCCTTTCGACTTCTGTCAGTGTTGAGCTTATTTGAGTCGCTGAAGAGGTATCGTAGTATGTGCGGTATATCCTTGAGCCAGTCTCTGCCCCACGTTTCGAGAAAGTTTCTTGAAGCTGAAACAAATGTCAGTCCTGCGAAACACACATATCGAGGCGGATTATCGTAAAGCCGGGCGTATTCGAATATCGGGCGGTTCAGCTGAATTATTAGTTCTGCGGTATTCTTTTGGCCGCTGCGCCAATAGGTCAGCATAACCTTCCGGCCGATTTGTTTTTGCTCGATTACCTCCGACATATAATGTTTTGTGCCGTAAATCGCAATCATACCGTCGTTGTCGACGTCATAGTCGTCAATCTTCGTTATACAGTCGTCTTTCTGCAGGACTTTTTCAGCGGAGCTGCTGAGTGTGACGCTTGTTACTATGATGCCCTGCGTGTCGACGGGAATTTTCAGGAAATCATAATAGCTGTCGTTGTGCAGGCCGGTAAAAAGAGTTACTCCGATAGAACCGAAGCCGTCGTATGTGCCGTCGTTGATGTCATCCAGAAAGTGTCTGATTACGGTGGTTGGAATCATGTAGCCGATATTGTCCGCCGCCAGCATTCCCTGGAAAGCGACTCCGATGACTTTTCCGTCCTGCATTACAGGCCCGCCGCTGTTGCCCGGATTTATCGCCGCATCTGTCTGAACAACCAAATGCGAATCGGCTCCGGTATGAACATATATATCGGTTTGAATCCTTGAGACTACACCTTCCGTAACGCTGATATGCTCGCCCCCTAGGGGAAAACCGTAAGTGGAGACGGTGCTATTGACTTTTGGAAGCTGGCCGAAATCCAGCGGCTCAGTGCCGTCAAAAAAGGATTGGTCATAGACTTTCAGCACGGCAAGGTCGCAGTCATGGCCGACAAATTCAACGCTGGCAGGATATTTTTTCGCGATGTTCTCTTTTTTGATTATGATGAATCTATTGTCCGAAATGTTATGAGCGTTTGTAAGTATCCTGTTTTGTGCGATGATAAAACCGGAGCCTACGCCTGCGGTTGTGGATTGCTGTTTCCACGGTGTTGAATAGTTATAGCTTTGCTTGGCGGTTTGAATCATTACGACGGATTTAGATATATCCGGCGGCTCAGCCGTGCAGATGCCGGCTGATAAAAAAGCGATAATGACGAATAATATTTTTTTCATATTCAGCTCCGTTGATAAAAATTTATTGCTTCGGATTTTCTCCGAGTTGCGTCAATTCTTCAAGTTTATCCTTTGCTTCCTGATATTTGGTTTTATCCATTCTGCTGAAAGCTGCTTTTCCGGGATACATTATTTTAAGCTGCTCTGTGAAGGCGTCTTCGATTTCTATAGCCTTTTTATAATGTTCGATTGCGAGGTCGATTTTACCGAGCTGCCGGGCGATTTTTGCGAATTCGACATGCATCTGTGCCGAGGAAGGGTATCGGTCAAGTGCCTGCTGAATGGCGGGGAAGGCCTCTTCGAGCCAGAACCGCTCTTTATTGTTGTTTATCTTTGCAAACGTTTCATAAACCTTTGCAAGGTTTTCATAATTTTTGAAATCGGCTCTGTCTCTTTTAATAGCCGTCTGCAGTGAACTTTCAGCCTGCGAAAGAACCTCTGGAGGATTATTGGGATTCATTTCAAATTTATACAGGAGTGTTTTTCCTGCCAGGGCTGCGGGAGTCGGGTTTAGAACATCATCCGCACTTGCGAGATTCAGGAGCATTGTCGCTTTCTGGAACTCTCCTCTTGAGGAAAACTGTTTTGCCTTTTCTGTTTTAAACGCTGTTTTAGCTGCCGGTATTATACAGAACCAGATGATAGCTGCTGTCAGAGCGGCAGCGGAAACCGTAAGAATGAGTTTACTTGTTTTCTTTGGTTTTGAGGCGTTTGCCGGAAGGTTTTCTATACGGAAGTCTGAATAGACAATCGCTATGCTCGCCCATAAAACCGTCATTATTCCCGGCTCGAAAATCGCAAAATCAATAAGGTTGTGGATTAATACCGCGAAAATTCCACATAGAAGAGCGGGCTGGAAGATTTGTCCGGTTTTTAAGGTTTTTTCGGTTCGGGCGCACAGCCATAATGCTGCTCCGAAGCAGAATGCCGGCACCGCGTACATAATGCCCAGAACATACAAGATGACGTTAATACTGTTGCCGGCAAGGTCAACCCTCGTCGCAAGTGGTCTGACAACCAGCAGGACAAGGACAGCCGAAATACCGTAAGCCTTTGCTGCAGCGGTTATGTTGTTAGCTGATTTGGCGGCGGTGCTGTTTTGTATGCAAGCCTTTATAATTGGGTAAAACGCCGCTATGCCAAATCCTGCCAGGCCGATTATTCCATACTGGCTCAGGATGCTCAGTATAAAGCAGTGCGGGTCTTTGACTGACTCAAGCGCCTGAGGTATTTTATAGCGGGTATAGTATTCGCCGAAGTTTCCGCCTCCTATTCCTGTCATCAGGTGGTCGGCGATAATTTTAACTGTAGCGGACCAGTATTGCCATCTGACCAGCATTGAGTTTCCGCCGGGCAGCGTATTATGTGTAACGCCGTAGCCGATAACGGAAATTAGACAAATGACGATTAGAACAATGACAGCAATAATTGTTAATATCAGCCGGCGTTTAAGAATTTTACCGAATTTTATTGCGATAAGCAGTAAAAACGCAGCGCCGATAAGAGAGGCAATCGCGCCTTTGCTGTGGGCTTCAAGCAGACCGGCAAACAGAATAAACAGCAGAATTATCGGCAGCCATAATTTCTTAATGGCGTTTTTCTTTTCAGAAAACCTGACTCTGAAATCAAAAGCGGCAAACGTGCAGAAAATTGCCAGAACAAATAAACTTCCGGCGCTATTGCCTGTGGTAAAGAATCCTTTGACATCTTTCGAATATAACCTGTGTTCGTAAAGCATTTGCTGAAAGGAACCGGGCTCTATGCCGAGCGCCCGAAGCTGTTCGGCGGGGTCGCTCTCATACTGTTCTATCATAAATTGGTTGCTGCTGAAAAACTGATCGGTGCACTGATATGCGTTTGCGATTCCCATCGCTATAATCGCGTAAAGCAGAATCTTCTTTCTTTCAATTGTTCCCAGAAGATTTGAAAGCACAACAGCCGTCAGCATCGCCGACAGGATTGTAATCGAATCCGTTATGGCTGCTCTGCGGTTTGAAGCCGCGATTACACTAATGACACAGCCGATAATGAAAATCAGTACACCGTATTCAAAACCGCTCATTCGATATTTTCCGACAGATAACCTGACGGCAAACCAGATAATGGCGCAGATAATCAGCAGGCTTGAAATGCTTATACTCAGGAAATTGTCGTAGAAAATACCCTGTATGCTGAATGACTCTATGGAGGGATTTTCCATAAAGCTCAGCCTTAAAGTGATAACGCACGCAAAGAGCACAAAGAAAACCGATTCGAAAATATCGAATGCCTTATTGTTTTTCTGTATCATTTTTTCCTGTTGATTCAAGAATAGCGACGATTGCCAGCACGAGGACTGTTTGCGCAAATACGAGAATGCCGTAAGCCGAGTTGATGGTTCTCAGGACGATTGCGCCCAATCCTGTGGCAAAGGTGGCAAGGTAAAGCGTAAGCACCGTCTGCACTTCCGTCAGTCCTCGTTTTTTAAGCCTATGCGAAAAGTGCTGCGTATCGCCGACAAACGGACTTTTGCCCTGACTGATTCGCAAGACGGTTACGCTTATAAAATCATACAGCGGCAGCGCTGTTATAATCAGCGGCATAAATACGATATACCATTTATCTGTTTCGGTATGCTGGTAATACGTGGTTTTAAGCGTAAGAAATGCGACGAAAAAACCGATAACCAGCGAACCGGCGTCGCCCATAAAAATCGAGGCTGGAAAGAAATTAAAGACAAGAAATCCCGCCAGCGTCCCTGCGAAAATCAGGGCAAAGCCGGACACGAAAATCTGTCCTGAAAGAACCGCTGTAAAAAACAGGATTATGGATACTATAAGAGCAATTCCCGCGCTCGCTCCGTCCATATTATCAAGAAAGTTAAATACGTTGATGATAAGCACAATCCAGAAGGAGCTTATGATTGCGGTGATAATTTTGCTTTCGATGAAAAGCTCGACTCTTACGTCGGCAAAGTAAGCGGCGGTAAATGCGACGGCAAACTGCACCAGCAGTTTAACTGCCGGCCCGAGATTTTTTATGTCGTCCCACAGCCCCATTACAAATAGCACAGCGGAACAAATAATTATTATAGTCAGTTCGTTTATTTTTTTGATGAAATCCTGAATATAAAAGTCGGTTTTTTCCGCCGTCAAAGCCGGATATAACTTAACGCAGATAATCGCCGCGATGCAGAAAAGAGCCATCGTTGCGAATATTGCTATTCCGCCGCCCAGAGGGATAATTCCTTTATGGAATCTGTCCTCTCGCGGATGAGCGACTAATCCTGTTTTGAGGGCGATTTTTTTTGCTATAGCAGTCAAAACAACCGAAACAGCAAACGCCGCCAGCAGGGCGGTTAAATAAATCATAGGCGGACTTATCACAAAATTACTCCCTTAACTGCTGAACAAGTTTTTCTCTTGTCTGGCTGAAAAACCCATGATACCTGTCTTCTTTATGGTCCGGAAAGGAATATTCAAAGCCTTTCCACTGACCCTTGCTGAAGATAAGCGTAACTTCAGCCCAGATTTTTTTGCCGATATAAATTCTGTGCGAAAAATTTTTCGTGCTTGCCAGCACAAGTTTCGACGGTTCGATATAGCCGGGGTCGAGATTTACAGGCCTGCTCAGGTTGCCGCCCAGCTTTTCGGCAAGTTTTTTTTCCATTTTATTGGTTTTAAGTTTTATATCCGCCAGCTTGTCCGGCCTAATCAGTTTTTCTATTACCACAAATTTTTTGACAATCTCTTTTCCGGTTTCGCCGGCGTAATATTCCGTATGCCTGAATAGCCAAATCTGGCTTTCAAGATCGCATTTGCCGAACTTGGCCTTTATCATATCAACAGCCGCATTTACAGCCTTTTCGTCGCAGGCCAGTATGCCGATAATAAGTTTTACCGGCTCAGGTTTTTTAAGCGTCCACATCTTTATCCGCCTCTGGCGGACAGTTCGGCTTTTAATTTTGCAATCAACTCTGCGATTTTTTCTTTCGTTTTTTCCAGCGGAATTTTTTTTACTTCGCTTTCTCTGCGTAGTTTAATCTCGGCACAATTCTCCGCCAGGGATTTTGCGCCGATTGTTATTCGAATAGGTATCCCGATAAGGTCCGCATCCTTGAATTTAACTCCGCCTCTTGCGTCCCTGTCGTCGAGCAGAACTTCCACGCCGGCGGCAGTCAATTCATCATATAATTTTTCCGCCGCTTTAATGATTTCTTCGCCATTGCCTGCCGGCACAATAATAACTTCATGAGGCGCAATGCTTATCGGCCAGACAATTCCGTCTTTGTCGTAGAGAGTTTCAATTGCCGAAGCGACAATTCGATTTATGCCGATGCCGTAGCAGCCCATTATGCAGGGCTTTTCGACGCTGTCTTTGTCTAAGAATTTCGCGCCGAGCTTTGTGCTGTATTTCGTGCCGAGTTTGAATACCTGCCCAACTTCGATACCGCGTTTAAAAACCAGTTTTTTGTCTTTATATGTGTCGCTTTCAACAGCGTTTCGTATATCAGCGATTATTACATTCTTACCTTCAATTGGGAAATCCCGCCCCGGCACGACATTTTTAATATGATAATCCGTCTTGTTTGCTCCGGTAACGCCGGCCTCGATTGTCAGAATTGAGTGGTCGATGATAAGTTTATCTACTTTATCAAGAAGTCCTATTGGGCCTGCAAATCCAACTTCAGCATTTGTAAGCTGTTTAATTAAATACTCATCTGCTAATCCTATTGGCTCACCAATAAGTGCTCTTAATTTTTCTTCGTTGATTTCATAATCGCCTCTAACCAAGACAACATATTTTTTAACCCAATGAGAATCGCTTGTATGTATATCCCGGCCATTTTTGTGTTCGACTCTTTGTTCTTCTATTTCTTTAAGTGTATCTTTAAATGGTGGCGATTGATAAATCAGTGTTTTGATCATATCTTTTGGTTTGGTTTTGAGAAAACCGCAAACTTCGTCTATGGTTTTTTTATCTGGCGTGTGAATTTCCTGCACCTTATCGTATTTTTTATCTCGTTTCACTTTCGGCAGGGCATCAACCGGCGCCTTTTCAAGATTTGCCGCGTAACTGCCGTCCTCGGTCTGAACGATTACATCTTCACCTGATTCGCAGGGTACTGTAAACTGATGTGACCCGCTGCCGCCCATTTCGCCGGACTCCGCCTCGACAATAGCGTATTTTAAACCGCATCTGCTGAAAATCCTTTTATAAGTTTCATACATTACTTTATATGTTTCATCGAGGCTCTTCTCATCAGCGTGGAAGCTGTAAGAATCTTTCATTATAAATTCTCTGCTTCGCAGCACACCGAACCGCGGCCGAAACTCATCCCTGAATTTGAAACTGATTTGATAGAGATTTATCGGCAGTTGTTTATATGAATTTATCTCTCCTGCCGCGGTGCTTGTAACGACCTCTTCGGCGGTAGGGGCAAGGACATTTTCTCTGCCGTGCCTGTCGGTAAAGTGCGCCATAGTCGGCCCGTAATCAATGTTGCGTCCTGTCTGCTGCCAAAGTTCCATCGGCTGAACGGCCGGCATAAGGATTTCCTGTCCGCCGCTTTTATCCATCTCATCGCGGACGATATTTATGACCTTCAGCAGCACCCGCCAGCCCAGCGGCAGATAGGTATATGTTCCGCTCGCCAGTTTTCTCATCAGGCCTGCCCGAATCATAAGCTGATGACTTGGAATTTCCGCATCTGCCGGTACTTCCTTGACTGTCGGTATAAGAGCCTTGCTGTACCTCATTGTTTTTTCCTTATTTTATGCGACGTTTGACGCTTTTATATCCTCAAAATAGACCTTTTGCAAGAAGAACTTTATTTCTTAAAACCTTTTGACACCGGCTCTTAGTCTGGTATAATTTTCCCAAACGGATTTTTTAACCGGACCGAAGTTTTCTGCTGAGAAAGGATTGACCAATGCCGGCTGCAGTTAAGTTGGTTTTACGGGTAGGTATTGTCGTAGCAGTTCTTGTCTTCATTTCAGGCTGTGCCGAATCTGCGAAAAAGGATGATTCGGTTACTCTTTATGTCGATGCCATATCGCTTGCCTCATCGAACGACCCCAACCATGCCGTTGACAAGCTCCGGCAGGCCATTAAAAAGAACCCCAATTTCGCGATAGCATATTCTCTTCTCGGCAGCATTTACCTTCAGCAGAACAAGCTTCCCGAAAGTGCCCAGGCTTACCAGAAAGCCACGGAGCTTAATCCCTGGTCTTATGAGGATTTTCGCGACCTTGGCAGGGTTTATAAAATGATGGATGATTTCAACTCCGCAGCTAAGGCTTATACGAAAGCCTGTCAGCTTGACCCGCAAAGCTCTGAATCCTGGTGCGCGGCAGCGGATTCTTATTACCAGCTTGGCGATTACGAATCGGCTCTCCAATATGGTCAATCGGCTAAAGACATTGCCCCCACTGACGGCGAAGTCGAGAAACTGCTTGGCGACATATACACCGCACGCCGGGACAACGAGTTGGCAATCGAATCGTATAAGCGGGCTATCGAATTGAGGGGCAACGACCCTAATTTGATGATTTCGCTTGCTGTTATATATCTGCGGGCAGAACAGTATGACCCTGCGAAACAATTGCTCGAATCTGTCGCTGCCGTTGAGCCTTCGAATGCCGAGGTATATCGGCATCTCGGTTTTATTTATCTCAAGCTCAGCGAAACAGACCTTTCCATTGAAAAGTATGCCAGAGCTGTTCAGATTGCTCCTGATGACTGGCGGGGCCACAAAGGTATTGGCGTTGCATATATGATGAAGTACAAAATCTTGAAAGGTCTCGAAGACCCTAACGCCGATGATTTCAAAACTAAGGCTATCAGCCACTGGAGCCGCTCTCTCGATTTGAATCCTGCTCAGGATAAACTCCTCAAACTTTACAGAAAATATACGCAGTAGGGACTGTCAATGGCCGAAACTGCCGACAAATGCTGTTGCTCTCGGGCCCGAAGTTTTTTAAACAGGGAAATAAGCACCTCTGCCTCGCATTTATTATTCTGGCCGGTCTTTCTACTCGGCCTTGCCGCTGATTTATGGACGAAGTCTCTTGTTTTCAACTGGTTAAGTGCTTATGCCCCACAGCGTTATAGTGTTATTGACGGCTTTTTTGAGTTTGTCCTTGTCGAAAATCGCGGTGCGGCCTGGGGCATCGCATCTGACAGGACAATTCCGCTGATAGTAGTTTCCGTTGTTGCGGTAATAATTGTTTTTGCTGTTTTTCTATTTATGCGAAAGCCGCAGGCGATTGTTATTTTTTCGCTTGGATTGTTCGCCGCCGGCATTAGCGGCAATTTATACGACAGGCTTTTCAACAACGGCAGGGTGCGCGATTTTTTGGATTTTTATTATGGCGATATTCATTTCCCTGCTTTTAATGTCGCCGATTCGATGTTGACTGTTGCGGTCTGTCTTTTAATTCTTGTTACTATTTTTTCCCCTAAACCGCAAACAAAAGATAATGTCTGCGAATAATGTCATTGCGAGGCCGCAAGGCCGTGGCAATCTTATTCAATGTTGGAAGTTCGACGTTCCTTATTTCCTTACTTCCTTACTTCCTTATTTCTTTACATCCTTACTTCTTCGCGGCTACGCATTCTCAAATACGTGTTCCGCGACAAAGAGCGGCACATTTGTCGCCACGCCGACTGCGATAGCATCGCTTGGCCGGGAGTCGACCTTGATGATTTTGCCGCCGCTATTTAGATGAATTGTTGCGTAGTATGTATGGTTTCCCAGGTCGCTTACTACGACTTTTTCGATTTTCGCCCCTAAAGCCGCGATTACATTGCCGAGCAAATCGTGTGTAAGGGGTCTGATTGTTGTTTTGCCTTTTAGTCGTCGGTCTATCGCCATTATTTCTACGATGCCGATGACGATTGGCAGGTTTCTATCGCCGTTCTTTTCTTTCAGGACGATAATCTGCTGGTCGCTCGTCTCATCTATTATTATTCTCGATAACTCAACTTCAATATCCATATTTGTCATTCCCGAGAAGAAGATGTCATCCCCGAGTGCTGCTCCTTGGTTCGCTGCAGGAGACCGCTACAGGGAATCTACTTCTATTTCTGCCACAGAGTTTTCCTTTTTATTTTTTAGCCACAGAGAACACCAAGGACACAGAGAAAAACAAATTATTTACAGTGTAAATCTGTGTTAATCCGTGTCTAAGAAAACAGTGTAAATCCGTGTCTTCGAGACAAAAAGGGTAACTATTTCGCGGCAAATAGTCAAGGGCTAAAGTTTATTGGAGAAAATTATAATTCTGTCCCACATTATATTTTTTTACTTAATATAAGTTTTCATAATGGCTTAATATCATCAAACGATTTATTATTTTTTTTATAGGCAGCGACTATTGCGTCATAATCAATTAAAGCTTCTTCAAATCTTTTCCAAGATTCGTTTGTAGTTAGTGGAAAAGAGAAGCTTTTATATAACTCAGCAACTTCATAAAATATTTCTCGTAAATTACTTTGTTGAATGCCTAATTTTTTTGTTAAATCAATTATCCAATCGATAACTACTGATGCAATATTCCAC
>JBAVNP010000312.1:0-3473 GCA_049691175.1 Sedimentisphaerales bacterium | reverse complement strand
CTGCTGTACGGAGTGCGCAAAAGCGACACGATAACGGTCGTCTTTGCCTTTTGCCCGTCTTTTGAGAAGGTATCTGCCGGTGTCGGAGATGATAATCTGTTTTGGTGCCCGTCTATTGCCCGCAACGAGCGGTTTTATCTGCTGGATAATGCCGATATCGTAATGGCTCAGGACAAGAGCAAGCTCCTGCGATGTAAAATGAGCGCCGCCTTTGGACATAAAAACTCCGCAAAAAGGTTGATAATATAATGGGGTCGGAACGGCGACAAGTCAATGCAAATTACGGTGTAAGGTTTATTTTAAGGCAAATATGAATATAGCCAGCAGAATAAGCACGGCGATAACCGAAGTCAGCACAGTTATAATTACCTTGTATTTATTGATAGCTTGTTCGTAGTGGATTTTTTCTTCCGAATCGGGTTCGATTAACTGACCCTGCTGGAGTTCTCCAAGCGAGCTGATATTGAATTTTTTTCTTGCCCTTAAAGGCGGTTCGCCTTTGCTGACCGCATCAAGGTCTGTCAGGAGTTCTTCGGCGGATGCGTATCGTTCCTGTTTTTGTTTGGCCATCATAACCTCGATTACCTCAGACACTCCTGCAGAAAGCAATGTGTTTATATGGTCGGGCGGAACCAGTGGTTCTTTCAGATGTTTTCTCATTACATCCGCGGGAGTTGAAGCGTCAAAAGGCACTCTGCCGGTTACCATATGGTAAAAAGTTGCGCCGAGCGAATAAATATCGCTTCGGGCATCGATGTCTATTTCGCCTCTTATCTGCTCCGGCGAAATATAGTACGGCGTTCCAAATGCCTTGCCTGCCTCGCTTTTAGCCAATTGGACGTCATCGGTAGCGCGGGCAAGACCGAGGTCTGCGAGTTTGACTATTCCTGCGGGGTTAATCATTATATTTTTGGGTTTTACGTCCCTGTGGATAAGTCCGCGCGCATGGGCGTGTGCCAAAGCTCTTGCTACCTGTGTGATGATGCCGATGGCTTCTTCTTCGGAGAAGATTTTGCCTTTCGACAGGTCTTCATAGAGAGTTTTGCCTTCGACATATTCCATTACAAAGTAATGATAACCGCCGGCTTCGCCGACGTCATAAGCCGCGACGATATTGTTGTGGTTGAGTTTTGCGGCAGCTTTTCCTTCCTTGTAGAACCGCTGGACATAGTCTGGATTTTCACTGAACCTGCGGGGCAGGATTTTTACTGCTACGATGCGGTCAAGACTGAGCTGTTTTGCCTTATAAACAATAGCCATAGCGCCTGCACCGAGTTTGCCTATGATTTTATAGCCGGGAATTTGCTCAGCGGGGCTTTTACTGCTTTCTTTTGCCGATTCTTTTATCCTTCTGGCCTGGCTGGGAGTAATGAAGCGGTTTGATAGCAGAATCTGCTCAAGCGTAACAGGGTTTTCCTGTGACTGGTTCTTAAGCTGCTTTTTGCAATGGACCAGTTCTTCTTCTGTGCAATATCCCTGCTCAATGGCCAGCTTGCCGAATATGGAATCGTAATTCGTTTCGCTCATTACACTTCCGTAAATTTTTAGTTATAGCAATCTTTTGGGCTAATTATCTGTCGCAATTGTCCATTGTCAAAGAAAAATTGCCGTAAATCAGTGCATAAATGGCACTTACTACTATATAATCGGCGTTTTTCATATCCCGATTTAGTCGCTTCCTGAAGTAAACCAACAGGTCCACTGTCGAATAATACGTTAAAAAACTCTTCATTGGCTGGATTAAATATCCGCCAAAGTTCATCCAGCGGCTTTTTATTGATGTTTCCAATGATAATTCCGCTGCATACGCCATTAAAAACATTGCCGTAGGGGTCAATATGAATCGATTTTGAGTCTAAAAATGACTTTTTGCAGTTTTCTGCTGAAATTTGCCCAACTTCTTTGTCTGCAAGACGTTGCGCTAATCGGCCTGCCGCTCTGCCGGTGAATCGGCAGGGGTATTGTTTGCAGGACTCTAAAAACAGGCTTAATTTCTGGTCATCTGAAAGACCGTCGGTTTGCGGAGGGTTTTGGAGATACAACTGCCAGCGAAATAGAATCCTGTCAGAACCAAGAACCTCGCAGGCGGTATCGTAAAGCAGTTTAACCTTGTCATAATCGACGAACTCGGCGTGAAACGGGTCGTAACTGATTTTGAGTTTTCGGACATTATAAGAATTCAGGAAGTTAAGTCTTTCGGCTATTTGTGTCTGATTTGTTGCCCAGTATGCGTTGGTTTCTATTACGTCGATTTGCCCCAGAGACAGTTTATCCGCCGTTAAAAGCAATTTTTGAAGGTGTTCCCAGTATAAGAACGGTTCGCCGCCGGTTATGTGAACTTTGGCACGCTGACCTGCGATACGAATCAATCCCTGCCAGGCGGCGACGGCGTTTTCGATGCTTATAAGACCTGATTTTTCCGGGCCGCAGTTATAATAACAGAATTCACATTTGGCGGGGCATTGGTATGTCAGCAGAATGCCCATCGATGTCCATAGTTTCAGTTTAGGCTCATCCGGGGCCGTGGTTTTGTTATATACGTTGTCATTTAACTGAAGCATTTTTCGTCAAAAGAAGATTTTTTGAAAAAATAATCTTTGTTGAGTAAACTTCAAATGCTGTTTTTATGGGACAAAATACTATCCGGTCAGGCCCCGGTTAACTGACACCAATATAATGTAATTTTTCCGTAATGCAAGCAATATATAGTAGTATTTGTTATGGGTCGTTAAGTTTTTGTCTCCAATAATCTTAAAGAAAAATTGTCTATGTTCCGATATTTCTAACAGTTCAGTAAGGCGTCTTGTTTTTGGAGATACGAAATTGAGCAAACGAGAAATAATAGATTTTATCTGCCAGATTAACCGTAGCGCAAGACCTGATTTTTTGGCTCGTTTTCCCATTTCAGAGTTGAGCACATACCTCGACCACCTTATGGAGATTGACACGAAAGAAATAGAGCTTATAGAATGCTGACAGAAAGGCCGGTATTAATACCGGCCTTTCATTTCCATACCTCAAAAAACCCCTATCTCCCGGATTCCTTTATACTTTCGAGGAATTTCTTTTTATGATTCGTTTGGGTCGGGGCCAAATGTCAATGCCTCGCCGGAAATCAGCACCGGCTCACAATTAGCGTCAAAAGCGGCACAATCTTCCGTAATCGAAACACTGGCCTGCCCGCTATTGTAAAGGAATTTAAGATAGCCAACCACGCCGACGGCATCGGAATCCCATTTAACGCCGCTGATATACAGCCAGCCGTCCTCTTCGATAAACGGGTCGGTCGGCCAATCCGGGTCCCAGCCGTATTCGTTACAATCGGCAGTGCTCATCGCACCTGTTATATTCGCATCGCCCGCAACCGATATGGCTGCTCCCATACAGCACAGCGGCACATCAGAATAAATCTGCACGGTAACCTCATCGCCGCTGTTAGGCTCATTGACATCGCAAATCAGATATATTGATGC
>JBAVNP010000311.1:0-2922 GCA_049691175.1 Sedimentisphaerales bacterium | reverse complement strand
CTGGAATCGCGTGAAGTCTTACTGCGGCGCCCGCATAGAGATTATAGGTATGGCCTGGTATATAAGGCGATTCGATTGTACCATTTGCGTCGTTGCAGTCGACCGCTACCTGCAATGTATAACTTGGCACGCCGCTATAATAATGATAGCCGAGGTCAACAATACCGCTGTCCTTTACGCCGTCGGTTCTTGTGGTGTAGTTGCTGAGACCGAGATTGGCCGCGGTGTCTGAACCTATATCAAAGCAGGGACTGTTGAAATCCTGCATGGCCCCTGTATGGCTTAAGTAAAATCCCAGTACGAAATTCGGGTCCGGGGATATATTATGGTTGTCATTGATAACCCATGTGCCGTTTGAATCCTGTGCCAGGCCGATTATCATGCAGCCGTCTTCGCGATAAATCGGCATGGACCCGGAAAGCAGGGCGATAGCAGTGCCGACATTTACTCTTGGCTTTGTAATCGCAACTTTTGTATCTGTTACAGGATCACCCGTCATCCTTAAAATTGTTCTGACCTGAGAAGGAGTCAGATGCTTGCCTCTTAACTGCTTTGCCGCACTTTGCAAAGCTGCGACACTTCCCGCGGCGAATGGACAGGCAGAGCTTGTCCCGTTAAAGGATGGGAAGTAATCGCCGGGATTATAACCGCCGGCTCCGACAATATCAGTTGTATAGACAGGGTCTGCGGGAGCAAGAATGTCGAGTATATTAGCAGTGTTTGAGTATCCGGTAACCCGGTCTGTCGTATCATATACAGCGCCTACGCTGATTACGTTTGACATAGCTGACGGCCAGGAAATGCCCTGCCCCGCGAAGCCATCGTTGCCGGATGCTGCAAGGATTGTTATTCCCGCGTTGACTGCCGTTTGTGCCGCTGTTGTATGTGCAGGCGAAAACGCGTCTGCCTCTGCCGCATTATTAAATGGCAGATTATAAAATCCCCAGCTATTACTCATTATACTAATTGGATTGGCAGGGTTGTCATTTTGATGTGTTATACACCAGTCCCAGGCAGCCAGTGTGGCATCATTCGACAAACCATCCGAACTATTCGAACTTGCCTTTAATGCATAGAGTTTAGCATTATATGCAACGCCGCCGATATAATCTCCGACAGTTCCCAGAAGACCTGCGGCGATGCCGGCACAGCAAGTACCGTGTCCGGTATGTAGTGTAGAGCCGCCCGGTATGGGGTCGGCGTCGTTGTCGGCTGTGTCATAACCGCCTATGACTTTGCTATTCGGGAAGCCTCCGCCGCCAAGTCTCGGATGAGTGTAGTCAATACCTGTATCAACAATTGCGATGGATATGCCTGACCCGTTATATACCGGTCTGGTAGCAAGTGCATTTGCCAAAGGTATTGCCTGAGCCAGCATTGGATGAACAGTTCTAACCGGCTCGATGTGAGCGACAGACGGATTGCTCATAAGTTTGTTGAGGCCGGCCTGCGTAACTTGTCCGCTAAAAATTGCCGCATTTGTAAGCTTCTGCCGCAGTGTAAATTCGCCTGTGCTGAATGTTGAAAGCACCTGATTTTGCAGCGTTGCGATTTGACTTCGCAGTGAGCTGACAGAAGCAGGCGAGGACCAGTTTGTTGTTTGTGCCCCTGCCGGTTCAGTGAGGCTTACGATAACTTTTGCTGTGCCGGAGGCGGCAATTTCATTATTAATGGTTTGCGAGTCAACAAGGACGCCGGTAGTTGTGCCGGTGCCTGTGCTATCTTCGAGAACGAGCGAATTGAAATCAGTTCCTTCACGAAGGTCGATGTCGCTATAAGTTATGTTCACAAAGGCTGGCAATGGATACGGCAGATCACCGCTTCCGACAGCAATCTGTGAACCGTCAATACCGCTGTTCGCCCAGAAGATTGTATCTTTTACGAGCGTATCGCTTGCATAAGAGCAGTATAAACCGCCACCCAGGCCGTTTGCATTGGTTGCATAGTTTTCTGCGATAGTGCAGTTTTGGATAGTTGCTGTAGCGAACCAGTCGGTTGAAATACCGCCGCCGTCACGGTTTGATTTATTGTTTGCGATGAGGCAGTTTTTGATAAGTGGATAGTTTGCGTCTTCCTGGTCGCCGCTGATATAAATACCGCCGCCGCTTGTCCTGGCCGTATTACCTGTAATCTGACAGTCCGCAACTTTTTTGATACTCGCAAAGGCATAAATACCGCCGCCTTCTGCCACAAAATCATCGTTTTGGACGAGCGTGTTGGGATCGTTCGGGTTGGTGTAATATGTTACAAGTTTGTAAGACTCATTAGAATTAATCTGGCAATTTGTTATGTTGACCTTCGGCGATTCAAGAGCGAAGATACCGCCGCCGTGAAGGGCTATATTAGCGGTAATATTGCAGTCCGTAATTTCAATCGCATTTGAATCTATGATGTAAATAGCGCCGCCGTCTTCGGTCGCAGTGTTGCTGGCCATACTTGTATTGTGTATTCTGCCGTCGCAGTTTTCAGCAAGGTAAATACCACCTGCATAATCAGCCTCGTTGCCGCTGAAGTTGCAGTTATTGACTTCCACAACGCAGGCCGTGCTGCACATAACCGCACCGGCAGAACCCGGGGCGGTATTTCCGGAAAGTTCGCAGCCTTCAAGGACTATATTACACAATGTTTCATAGAAGATTGCACCCGCAGAATCTGCTGCATAGTTGTTGGCAAATGAGCAGTTGATAAATTGCGGATCGCTTAAAGTTCTGCAATAGACAGCTCCGCCGTTTATACCTGCCTCGCAGTCGGCAATCGAGCAATCCCTGAATATCGGATTGCTGTTGCTGCTGATATAGACGCCGCCGCCGTTAATCGTGACGCTGCAGTTTGTTATATTGACGTTTCTGAATTCAGGATTGCTTGCGCTGCTGATATAAATTGCACCGCCGGAAGCATTTTGAACGCTGCAGTCGCGAATAT
>JBAVNP010000310.1:0-5798 GCA_049691175.1 Sedimentisphaerales bacterium | reverse complement strand
GTCTTTGGCAATATAGAATGGCAAATGTGTTTATCTAAATCTGATGTCCGACATCTTATTTTTTGATATAAACATAAGGGGTATTTATGTTTGAGCGTTTTACAGACAGAGCAAGAAAGGTTATGGCGCTGGCCAATCAGGAAGCGCAGCGGTTCAACCACGAATATATCGGCACCGAGCATATCCTGCTCGGTCTTGTCAAGGAAGGTTCAGGCGTTGGCGCCAATGTACTCAAGAACCTCGATGTTGACATAAAGAAATTGCGCCTCGAAGTTGAGAAGCTCGTCAAGAGCGGCCCCGATATGGTAACGATGGGCAAACTCCCTCACACGCCGCGGGCGAAAAAGGTTATTGAATACGCCATTGAAGAGGCTCGCTCTCTGAATCACAATTACATCGGCACAGAGCATATCTTATTGGGTCTTCTTCGCGAAACGGAGGGCATCGCCGCTCAGGTATTGATGAATCTCGGCCTGCGGCTTGAGGATGTCCGTCAGGAAGTTTTGAATCTGCTCGGCGCCGGCGTCGAGAACGGCGGCGGCATCCCGTCTCTCAATATGAAAATGGACCCGACCGCGGCCAAGGCCAAGAGCCGCACTCCCGCCCTCGACAGTTTCGGCAGGGATTTAACTGCCCTTGCCGCTGAAGGCGAGCTTGACCCCGTCATCGGAAGAAAGACTGAGATTGAGCGTCTCATTCAGATACTTTGCAGGAGAACAAAGAATAATCCGGTTCTTATCGGCGAAGCAGGCGTAGGAAAGACTGCGATTGTCGAAGGCCTTGCCCAGCGGATTACCGACAAGCAGGCCCCCGAGCTTCTTCGCGAGAAAAGAATCGTTTCTCTCGACCTTGCTATGATGGTTGCCGGCACGAAATATCGCGGCCAGTTTGAAGAGCGTATCAAGGCCGTTATTAACGAAGTGAAACGCGCCAAAAACGTGGTGCTTTTTGTAGATGAATTGCATACCCTCGTCGGCGCAGGCGGCGCTGAGGGCGCTATTGATGCTTCTAATGTTTTAAAGCCTGCTCTCTCGCGCGGCGAAGTGCAGTGCATTGGTGCGACGACTTTTGATGAATATCGAAAATATGTCGAAAAGGACGCGGCTCTCGAAAGAAGGTTTCAGACGATTATTGTCGAGCCTCCGAGCAAGGACGAAACCATCGACATACTTAAAGGTCTTCGCGACCGCTACGAGGCGCATCATCGGGTCAATTTTACTGATGAGGCATTGTATCAGGCAGTTGAGTTGTCGAGCAGATACATTACCGGCCGTTGTCTGCCCGATAAGGCGATAGATGTGATGGATGAGGCCGGTGCCTGTGTTCGTTTAAAGAACACAACTACTTCGCCGGACATAGCCGAGATAGAGCAGCGGATTGAAAAAATCCAGCTTGAAAAGGACGAGGCTGTCAAAAACGCCGATTACGAACGGGCCGCTTCGCTGCGTGACGAGTGTCAGAAGCTGCTGGACGAAAAGGCTGCTGTCCAGCGTAAATGGTATGAGGACAATAAGGAGACTGCCGGCACGGTTGATACTGAGATAATTGCCGAGGTTGTCAGCAAGATGACCGGCGTCCCGCTGACAAGACTTGAAAAACATGAAACTGACAGGCTTCTCGAGCTTGAAGCTGAATTGCACAAGAGAGTTGTCAGTCAGGAGGAGGCTGTTGCTGCGGTTGCCAAATCCGTTCGCAGGAGTCGAAGCGGATTGAAAGACCCGAATCGTCCGATGGGTTCATTCATTTTCATCGGCCCCAGCGGCGTCGGCAAAACCCTTCTCGCCCGTGCGCTTGCCGAATTTATGTTTGGCGATGAGGACGCTCTTGTCCAGATAGATATGAGCGAGTATATGGAAAAGCACAACGTTTCCCGCCTCGTCGGCGCCCCGCCGGGCTACGTTGGATATGAAGAGGGCGGACAACTGACGGAGAGAATCAGACGCAGACCGTATGCGGTGCTGCTGCTCGATGAAATAGAAAAGGCACACTCAGACGTCTATAATATGCTCCTGCAAATTATGGAAGAAGGCAGACTAACCGACAGCTTCGGCAGACATATCGATTTCAAAAATGTCATTCTCATTATGACCAGTAACATCGGCGCTGACCTAATCAAAAACCAGGCTGGATTCGGGTTCGGCAAAAAAACCGCGGAAGCAAATTACGAAAAAATGAAGGAAATGCTCCAAAAAGAAGTCGAACGTCACTTCCGGCCGGAATTTCTCAATCGCCTCGATGACGTAATCGTATTCCACGCACTTACAAAAGAAGATTTGACCACCATTGTGGAATATGAGCTCAATAAAGTTTTCAAACGCCTGACCAAACAAGGCTACCGCCTTGAAGTTGAGCCGGCAGCTAAAGAATTTCTAATCGAAAAAGGATATAGCGCAGAATTCGGCGCTCGACCGCTGCGGCGAGCGATAGAACGATATATTGAAGACCCGCTGAGCGAAAATATACTCCGCGGGCACTTCAAAGGCAAAAACCTCATTAAAATAGCCGTTCAGAATGAGGACCAGCTGAAATTTGAAGGCTTAAGCGAAGAAAAACCAAAGCCGGAACTGACACAAACCCCTGTCGCAACTGCCGGACAGGGCGAATCAAAAGAAGAGGCTGCGCCGCCGGAAACAACGTAGATTACAGATTGCAGATTACAGAATAAGGAATAAAACCCCGGACAGAAGTGCCGGGGTTTTTTATTGCGCGATTTTTAACGAAGAAAAATTGAATATCGAACCACGTTATAGGTGGGCAGGCATTGAACGCTGAATAAATGCGCTCAGGACAGGTAAAATTAGGGGCTAAACAGGTTATTTATTCTCGAGCATTTTGCGAAGATATTTGTTTTTCCGATGCGTGATATCCAAATCGAACCTCTTTTTTCTCTGCAAAGCCTGATTTTTAGCGTAATAATCAGCTTTTTCCAAAAATTCTAAAAAATTCCCAAAAATGTATTGACAAACGTAACTCTGTGGCATAGAGCACTCTATAGTTCAAAGCAGCAGACTTATTTGAAAGGGATAATTATGGATAAATCAAATGATGAAAATATACAGCAATCTACTCAAGAATCAGCACAGGATTCACTTGCGGCGATTGAGCAGATTATGGCACAGACCCGCAAAGCCATTGTTTCCACTCGCTCCAATCCTTTGCTGATTCTGTGGGGCATTCTGTGGGTAGTCAGTTTTACGGCGGCTCAATTTTATCTTGCTTATGCCCATTATATATTCTGGAGTATGGGCGCAGTCGGCGGAGTTGGCACATTCATAATCTTTCGGATTTCCCATACCCAGCCCCCCATACGGTCAGAACTTCGATTTCGCATAGGCCGGCGTATATTGTGGTCTTGGATTTTGTTATACGCTTATGTTTTTATCTGGCTTGCGATATTGGCGCCCTTTAATGGTATGCAGATAAATGCCGTTTGTTCCACGGCGGCTATGTTTGCATACATCATGATAGGGCTATGGGTCGGCAGTTACTTTATGGTCTGGCTTGGACTGGCGGTAACAGCGACAACTTTGACAGGTTTTTATTTTATTCCGCATTATTACTGTCTTTGGATGGCTGTTACTGGCGGCGGCGCGATTTTATGCACCGGCCTGTATATAAGATTGCGGTGGAGGTGAGATATGTCTGAACTTGATAATGTCATACATCAGCCGGTTCGATTGCGAATAATGTCGGCATTAGTTGCTCTTGAGAGCGGCGGGCAGATGGATTTCGTTTATCTGCGAGACCTCTTAAAATTAACCGATGGCAACCTTGGGGCACATTTGACAAAACTTGAGGAAGCAGGCTATATCAAAATTGAAAAGACATTCGAGTCTCGCAAGCCGCGAACATTTATCAGCGCTGCGGATAAAGGCCGAGATGCGTTTGCCGAACATATAGCCGCCCTTAAACAAATAATTAAAGATACACAGGGAAAGTAAATATATGTGCAAACTCAAACCGACTGCCGTTCAGGTTTTTTTGGCCTAACGGCAGTCAGTTGTTTTATTTAAGTTGTTATTCTTCGCTGTGTTCGAGCATTTTGCGAAGATATTTGTTTTCGCGGCGCGTAGCCTCCAAATCAAAAAGCAAATACTTGACTGTCAGCCTTAAATGGTCAAGCGAATCCCGAAGATTGTCCGTGTCCTGTTTTTGCTTCTGATTGTAAAGCTTTGTTTTTTGTGCGAGCGAAAGAAGCTTCTTACTCTGCTCGGCAGGCAGATTATTAACCTCATTAAGAAGCTCGTTTAACCTCGTTTCAACAGTTGAAATATCCATTCGACACCCTTCTTAGCCAAAGTTTTCTTCAAGCTCCCTGCAGTTTAGAACATATCCTTATAAGGGTTCGCTGCAAAGTATGTGCCATCAAATTGTATTCGATATAAAGTTAATTTATTTGTTCGAAAACAGGGATTTGCATACAGCCGGGGCGATGATTTTTTCAGTGGGAAATATTACGTATTTTGCAAGATTTAACGCGATGTTGCGGAAAATAGACAGGAAAGCCGGCAGCTGATTGTTTTATGCAATATAACCTGTTTTCGGATATACAGATATATATCCAAGTCCTGTTATTTCGGAGTTGGCATATCAAATAGACTTATGCTTGCAGAAAGGCAGCAACAAAGGTAAAATTGGTAAATAAACCGGCCCTCAACCTCGATGTATCGGGATAAATTTCAGGTTGGTGGATAATCGATAAATAAAAGAGAAAAAACAAAATGGAAAAGAAACGGCCTGAAAAATTGTGGCAGGTGCAGTGGCATCTGCTGTTTGCGGGATTGGCTATTGTTGGGGTAGTTATATGGGTTGCGGCAGGGGCGTTTCCGGTTCTTAAAGGCAGTTTCCAGATGGCGGTGTATTTTGCGGCGGCGGTCGGCGTGTTCGCACTTTTGCTGCTTGCTGCCGAGGCAGTCAAAAGCCTTAAAGAACAGCAGGAAAAGATATCGCAAATCAACGATAATCTGGCCGCGAATAAAAGTCTGCTTGAACAGATAAGTCAGGGAGCGAAACTGAGCGAAGCCGCGAAAACAATCATTTACCGGGACGCCGACAGGCAGCAACTGCGAGCTGGCGTTATGGAAAAACTGCATCAGCAGGATTTCGACGCAACTTACGCGATGATAGAAAATATAGCCGGCAGAAGCGAATATAAACAACTCGCAAGCAACCTGAAATTAACCGCAGATAAGTACCGGGACGCTACCGATCTCGAAAGAGTCAATCAGATAATCAGCTATATAGACAAACAGCTTGAACAGTATCAGTGGACGACGGCAAGTGTGCAGATTGAAAGACTGCTTGTCCTTTATCCGGACTCGGAACAGGCGAAAGCGATGCAGTATAAGCTTGTTGAGAAAAAAGAGCAGCGGAAAAGAGAACTGCTTGCCGCGTGGGACAAGGCGGTCAAAAAGGCGGATACGGATTACAGCCTTTCGATACTAAGAGAGCTGGATTTGTATCTTACGCCGAGCGAAGGGCTGGCGCTGCAGGAAGCGGCAAGCGAAGTGTTTAAAAATAAACTGCACAATCTCGGCGTTCAGTTCGCACTTGCCGTGAGCGATAAAAACTGGGAAAAGGCGCTCGAAACGGGACGGGAAATTATCAAAGGCTTTCCGAACAGCAAAATGGCGGACGAAATCAGGACGAAAGTATCCATACTGAAGGAACTGGCGAAGAAGTAAAATACTTGCCGCAGGTTTAAATGTCTTGAAATATAAAATAATAACAATCGGGTCAAGTCCCTGCTGGGATAGGACAATCGAGATTAAAGGCATAAACTGGGGGCAGCATAAAAT
>JBAVNP010000309.1:0-9678 GCA_049691175.1 Sedimentisphaerales bacterium | reverse complement strand
CTTTTATGGTCTGTTCGATTTGTGACCGGCTGAAATTTGCTAACGTGCCGGTAACGACAAAAGTTTTGCCTGCCAGTTTATCACTCTGTTTTGATTTTTTATATTGCGGGTTCAAACCAGCCGCTATGAGTTTATCGATAAGTTTAAGATTATTGCTGTCGTGGAAGTAATCATAGATGCTTTTTGCCAGAACAGGCCCAATCTGGTCGATATGGGATAATTCTTCGGCAGTTGTTTTTTTGATTTCGTCTATTGAACCAAACTGCTGGGCAAGTATTTCAGCATTTTGGATTCCGATATGACGGATGCCAAGAGCAGCGATAAGTCTCGCTAATGACTGTGACTTGCTTTTTTCAATTCCATCGATAACGTTTTGTGCGCTTTTTTCCGCCATTCTTTCAAGTTCGGCAAGAGTTTTCACATCAAGGCTGTATAAATCCGCAAAATCCCTGACAATTTTTTTATCGACGAGCTGGTCGATTATTGCCGGGCCGAGATTTTCAATATCCATCTGGTCTCTGCCTGCAAAGTATCTCAGTTTTTCTTTCAGTTGAGCCGGACAGTTTGAGCTTACGCATCGGATATAAACACCATCTTCGTCTTTTTCAACTTTTGCGCCGCATTCGGGGCATTTGGCAGGGGGACTAAATGATTTTGCACCTGTTTTTCTGAATTCTTTTTTTACTTCGACGACCTGCGGAATAATTTCTCCAGCTTTTTCGATAATTACCGTATCGCCGATACGGACATCAAGCCTGTCGATTTCATCGAAGTTGTGAAGACTTGCCCGTTTTACGGTTGTGCCCGCAAGCAATACCGGCTCAAAGTTCGCGACAGGCGTAAGGATTCCTGTTTTTCCGACCTGCACGTCAATTGACAGGACCTTTGTTTGAGCCTGTTCTGCTGCGAATTTATATGACATACACCATCTTGGGGCTCTGCCTGTAGTGCCGAGGATGTCGCGTTGGTCGAAACGGTCGATTTTGATAACCATTCCGTCAATCTGGTAGGGCAGCTCAAACCGTTTTTTATCCCATTGGTTGCATATTTCGATTACCTGTTCTATATTTTCTGCCTTTTTGATATTGGGATTTACCGGCAGTCCTGTTTTTTTGAATTTTTCAAGGCTTTCGTAGTGAGTTTTTGCAAAAGGCTTGCTTGTTTGTCCCAGTGCGTAAGCGAAGAATGAAAGTTTCCTTTGAGCAGTGGTTTTCGCATCGAGCAGTTTGAGCGAACCTGCCGCGGCATTTCGCGGATTTGCGAAAAGCTGCAATCCCTGCTGTTCCTTTTCCTCGTTGAGTTTTTCAAATGCCTTTTTCGGCATATATACTTCGCCGCGCACCTCCAGCACATCGGGTATATCGCCGTCAAGCGATAAGGGTATGGCTCTTATTGTTTTGATGTTATTTGTAACATCGTCTCCTGTTTCGCCGTCGCCTCTTGTAGCTCCCAGAACAAGCAGGCCTTTTTCGTATCTAAGGCTTATGGCAAGGCCGTCAATTTTCAGTTCGACAACGTAACTGTAATTTTTTGTCCCAAGTCCCTTTGCGACTCTTTGGTCGAAATCTCTAAGTTCATCGGCGCTGTATGTGTTATCGATGCTCAGCATTGGAATTTCGTGTTTTACCTGCGAGAAGCCTTCTATCGGCTCTCCGCTGACTCTTTGCGTCGGCGAATCGGGAGTTATAAATTCCGGATGCTGTTCTTCGAGTTTTTTTAACTGGCTGAAAAGCTCATCGTATTGTTTATCACTGATTTGGGGCTTGTTCAGGACGTAGTAGAGGCAATCGTGCTTTTTGATTTGCTGACGCAGCGACTTGATTTTTTGTTCGATAGCCGACTTCATAACGGATAATGTTATGTTCTGCGAGGCTCTTTTGCAAGAGGGTATTACAGCCAGTTTTCGTCAGGCATTTTATATTTGAGGATTTCAGCGGGCTTGAAAAAGAGGCGGATTTCCTTTTTTGCCGATTTGGCCGAATCTGAGCCATGGATGAGATTACAGGTCTGGGATGTACCGAAATCTCCCCTGATTGTTCCCGGCAGGGCATCGAAGCCAAAGGTCGCCCCCATCATTTTTCGGGTGATTTCGATTATCTTTTCACCTTCAATGACCATCACAAGCACCGGTCCCGACGTAATGTATTTAATGAGCCTATTGAAGAAGTACTTGCCTTTATGTATGGCATAGTGCTTTTTGGCCAATTGAGGCGTTATTTTCATCAGTTTGGCGGCGACAATTTTGAGGCCTTTTTTCTCAAAACGGGCAATAATTTCGCCCGCAAGCCGCCGCTGCATACCATCCGGTTTTATGATTATAAGAGTTCGTTCATTCATATATAAGGGAAATCCCGCACCCAAATGATTTCAAGTGCGGGATTTTATCTCTTCATAAAATTTTAAAACTATTTTCCTGCAGGCACAAGATATATTTCAACTCGCCTGTTCTTTGGATTACCTTTTTTGTTTGCTTCGTTAGCTTCAAAAGGTCTGTATTCGCCGAAGCCTCTTACGCTCATTCGTGTCGGCTTTACGCCGTTGGATTCCATAATTTTTTCAACCGAAATAGCCCTGTGGACTGACAGGTGCCAGTTTGTCGGATGCATACTCATCGTCTCTGACTTTCTGATTGGAATATCATCTGTATGGCCTACGATGCTTATATCAAAACTTTCAGCAGCCCGAGAACCGAGTATTCCGCACAATTTCTTCATCAGTTCGGCAGCCTGGGGGGCTACAACATCGCTGCCTTTTTCAAACAGCAGGTCGCTTTTGAATTTAACCATTCCGGTTGCCTCATCGAAGCTGACCATCTCGCTGTTTTCAGCGGCGAATTTTTCCAGTTCGCTCGCAAGTTCAGGAGGAAGAACAGCTCCGCCAAGAGCCGCCTGCATTTTCTTAATCAGCTCTTCCTTATTTGCGATATCGCTCTGCAGCGCCTCAACTTTTTTGGTTAAAGCATCGGTATCTGCTGCACAGGCCGCTTGTGCTTCGGAAAGCTGTTTTTCGGTTTGTGCGAGTTTTAATTTTGTTACATTAAGCTGGCCTTCGAGGTCGTCTATTCTCTGCTGCTGACTGCGATTCCGCAGTTTCAAATCGTCATATTTTTCCTGTGAAGTGCATCCGCTTAAAATAAGTACAGCTGTTAAGAGAACTACACACGTAAAAGAAAATCTGGAAACCTGCATTTTTATGTCCTTTCCTGACAAGAAAACAATCCCTTATTAATTTGGCAAAACAATATTATCTTAAGAATCTACCCCTGCATGGTGGTAAAAGCCAGAGAAAAATAGCTGAAATTGTTCGATTTTATCCTTCCTTGGCGGGGGCTTCTTTTTCCTTTTTAGCCTTTTTCTCTTTTTTAACCTTTGGCGGCTTTGGCTGTTTGACTTTTGGCGGTTTTGGCCCGCCGCCGCCAGACATAAATGAGCCGACCAGTACGATGAGAATGACCAGCCCCGCGGCGCCGCCTGTCACATACCAGATAATCGGTTCAATTGAAGACAGTATCTTCAGCTTTAATATAGGTTTGTATCCCGAGGCAACCACGATAGTGGTATAAATCAAGGCTATTAACGGCACGAAAAGAGTGATTCCGAAGATGTTGCTGGCGGCGTCGGGCGGAGGTTCTGCGATGAACGCTGCGGCTGTCGCTGCGGCTTCCTGTACGGCGGCTTGTTCTATCGGTTGAGGTTCGGCATCTTCGAAGATTTTTTCGGCTTCCTGGGCTACAGCGGCATCCTCCGGCGGAGGAGTTTGTTCAAGCGGTGTTGCCGCGGCAGGGCTTTCAGGATATATATCGTCGAGCACAGCTCCCAGCGATGTATCATCTGCCTGCAGAGACAAATCGAGCAATCCTGAACCGCTTCCGCCGTAACCGTCGAGGTTTACATCCTCATCCAGTCTTCCTTCGCCTTTGCCTTTTCCATCGAGTGTCTTCGGTCCTTTTTGGACAAGTTTTGTCTCGCCGCTGGTATCGTCACTTATTTTGAATTCAGTATCCGATTCACCGAGTACATTTATGGAGTCTCCGCTTAAGGAGATTTTTGTATCATCGGTTGTTATTTCCTCTTTTTCTGCCGGTTCTGCGAATATATCGGTGCCTCCGGCGGTAGAACCTCCTTTTTGTTTTGGCTGGTTCGCCTTTGTTTCCTCTTTCGAGAGGGCTTCGAGGTCAATCGGTTTGTCTTTTTTCTGGGCGGTCGGCAAAATAGATGTCTTTTCTTTTTCTGATTTGCCTAAAACTTCATCGGCAACTAATTCTCCGGTTTCATCGAGCTTGAATTTGGACTCGTTTTTCTTGTCATCGTCTCCCATAAGCACATCGATTTCTTCCGGAGCAAGTGATACTTCGCCGGTTTCATCGATGGCTAATTTCAGTGAGTCATCAAGTACGGCGGCATCTTCTTTCGGCACAGCAGCCAGAGCATCTACATCTTCAACCTTGTAAAGTTGTTTTGACCCATCTCTGAACTCTCTCAGCTTTCCTTCTCTGACGAGTGTTTTTATCTGGGCCTCGGTTTTTCCGAGCTTTTCTATAACTTCCTGCAATGAATAAAACATTCCGGCCATAATTTTTCCTTGAAGGATTAATAGTATTATAACTATAAATTGCCTATATTAAGCCTAATTATAGCTTTTTGTTAAGGATGTTCAAGATATTTCTTTTTCTTATTTTAATGTATAAATATTTATAAATATGAGAGTTATAACAAATTTAGGCGTTGCTGTTTTTCTGTGCTTTTTTTATCATTTTTTCGAATAATTCCATACTCAGTCCCATTACATTGGTTTCGCTGCCGTTGATATGGTCGATGAATTTATCACCGCCTTCCTGGATTGCGTAAGCGCCGGCTTTGTCTTTCCAGATACCGGAGGCTATATGCTCTTCGATTTGTTTTTCACTCATTTTTATAGGATAAATGATAGTCGTATCGTAATCGACAATTTCCAGCCCGGCATTTTTTTTAACGATGGCTATTGCGGTGATAATTTTATGTGGTTTGCTGAAAAGTTTTCTTGTTATTTGTTCAGCTTGCTGAGCGGTTTGGGCCTTTCCGATAATTTCTCCATCGAAGTCCGCGATAGTATCTGCAGCGATGATGATTTTATCGGGAAATTTTTCAGCTATATCATTTGCCTTTGCAAGTGCGGCTTTGCAGGCGAACTCGACCGGCGTTAGTTCTTCAGTCTTGATTTTTGATTCATTAATACATGAGACAGTCACATCGAATTTATAACCGGCTTTTTTAAGTAGTTCTTTTCTTCTTGGTGAAGCAGATGCGAGGATAAAGAATTGTTTAATGGCCTGCATTTTTTCACTAACGACTATTTTTTTATTATGATGTTATAAACGATTTTTCTGCAGAACGCCTGGTATTCAGGTTCGAGTTGTTCGATATTTTCGCCTATATAGATATCAAAGAGTTTCTGGGCGATATATCTGTTCCACGTTGTGGTCAGTTGAATATTTCTGTCGGATGCGATTTTGGCTTCGTTTTCATCGAGCGGCCATTTGCCATTCATGGCGCCAACCAGCATCTGGTGATAGTTTGAAAGTCTTTTTCCGTAACCTTCTTCCCGCAAGAACCTTACAAGAGCATAAGCCTGTGCATAAAAGGCCATAACAGCCTTGTCGGGTTCTTCCTGCAAAACGACTTCACCGGGGTTTAATGAGATAAGTTCCCGCAAAGGGATAATCTGATTGTTCTGGAATGTAAGTTTTAAAGCCCCAAGTCTTTGAAAGTTTTTTGCGGGACTGAATATGAACTGCCCCTTGTCGAATTCGCTTTGTTCGAACAGTTGAGCGATTCCTTCATCGAGCCAGCTCGGCAGTCTGTATTTGAAATGTTTGTTGCAGAACTGATGCCACCCTTCGTGCCCGATTACGCTGAATGTTCTGGTTCTTCCGATATTATATGTGACACAGGCGCCGTTAAGAAAATATGCGCCCTTTTTTATTTTCAGGTATAGCGGCCACTGGTCGCCTGTGAATTGTTTCGTAAAATCCTCCCATTGAGTCCGGTCTTTGAAGATGTACAGGATGAGTTTATCTTCGCTTTGTACAGGTACAGGCAATTGACTTTGATATTGTTTCCATGCGGCCTCAACGAAAGCCGGCACTTGTTTGAGCATCAGAGGTTCGAGCAGTGTTGTATGTACGCGGTAATGCTGTGTTTCAATTATCAGCCCGTCACCGTATGGATTGTCCCATCTTTCAATATTTTTGACGGCCGGCAGAGGCGCAAGATATTTGCTTAAACCCTCGACACTTGACAAAGAAGCTGCGAAGCAATCGTATCCGCCTGTCAGGATTAGTATTAAAATAATTACGGTTAAGATTTTTTTTGACATATTTTAGCTTTCTTCTTCGATAATTTCCGCGGTGAACAGATAAACTTCCGTATTTTTATCTTTCCACGCATCCGGTTTCAGTCCTGCCTTATGACCGCAGCAGTATGACAGGAACTCTTCCTTACTCCAGCCTGTTTCGGTCGCAACCTGAGGTAAAAAACATCCGCTTGCATAGCCCTTTTTTATATATATACCGTCGATACCCAACCGAAGGTTCAGGGGATTATCAGTTTTTTTCAAAGGCGAAAGAACCGATATTTCTATGTCCAGTTCTTTTACTTCTTTTGGCGTAATCCTGTCAGCCATAAATCTCGGGTCGCCTGTTGCCGCTGCGACGGCCATATCGCCGACTAATTCTATTAAGGGTTTATCCGCAATAAATTGGCCTATACATCCGCGAAGTTCGCCCTTATTTTTTAGGGTGACAAAACAGCCGCAGTGAGCATTAAGTTCAGGGTCGTCTGATTTAGGCCTGTCGAATTTCTTTCCGGCCACTGCAGCTTCAACTGTTTTTCTTGCTGTTTCGAGCAATATTTTCTTTTGGTTTTCGTTCATCCTGCAAATACCGCTCCGAGTTTTTTCATTATGAAAGCGATAATAGCGAGGAATATTATAACAATTACGGTTGCAGTGTTGAAATGCTTTGCGATGAAGTGTTCCGCTCTTTTGCCGAAGAAGTAAAAGAGAACGCCTTCGCTGCCGAATCGCATAGCTCTAAATACGATGCTGACGAGGATAAATTTTACGAGAGAAATTTTAGCCAGGCCGCCTAACCAGCTGAAAAGCATATACGGCACAGGGGTAAGTGCTGCGATGGCAACAGCCCAAAAATCGTATTTCTGATATATTTCAAGGGCCTGAGTTACTTTAGCGCCGAGGTGGATTTTTTCGAATATGGCAACAACGTTTTCTCCGCCTATTGCCAGACCAAGCAGAAAAGCGATTGTTCCGCCAAGGACCGAGAACATTGAACAGGTAAGTCCGTATTTAATGCCGTTTTTGGGTTTGCCTAAGCACATACCGATTACCAGCACGTCAGCAGGTATCGGCACAATGATTGGTTCCGTGATAGCGAGGACAATAAGAGCTATAAGACCGAATTTTGTATCTGCCCAGTGCAAAACCCAGTTATAAAGGCGTTTATGTATCTGCCATTTTTTAGTTTTTAGAATAACGCCGTTTTCATTTGTTTTATTCATAAGAGTATTGCATCCGGATAGAGAATGAGGGTGTTGGGGCTCGAACCCAAGACCTATGCATTAAAAGTGCATTGCTCTACCAACTGAGCTACACCCTCAAATCTGTTTTGATAATCGCTTATAGTGTTAATTGTTTATCAACTTTTGAGATTATACCAGAGTTTGCGATACTTTACAGTTGTTTTTTGCCGAATGCAAGAAGATTAGGGTTTCGACAGCAATATCAAACCTATCCCTGCCAGAGTTCCCGCCAGAGCCATTGCCTTTGAGGACAATCGCAGCTCTCTGAATAACAGTCCTCCCACAATGAAAGAAACTGCGATACAGCTCGCCCTCAATGTCGAAATCGTCGCTATCAGCGAACCGTGACAGCTGATTGCCTTAAAGTACAGGAAATCCGCAACAAGCAGGAAGCCGCCGATTGCAGGGATGCTCCATCGCCATACGAATTTGTCCGCAAAAGGCGGATTGAGTATATTTTTTTCCCCTGCAAGTCTTGATACAAGAACTACCGCCCCTAATACTGGAGGAAGATAAATGGAAAACCATACCTGTACCGCGACAGGAGAATAACCTGCGGTTTGGATGAGGAATTTGTCATACATCGCGCTGGCAGATCCAAGCAGCGTGGAAAGAAAAATGAATGTCATCCACTTGTTATTATAGAAGATAATACCTTCTTTGCTGCCGAGAACTGAAAAACCATAATATGAAATAACCATCAGCCCAAGCCCCAGATACTGCAATACCGTAGGCTGTTCGTGAAATAGTAATACCGCACCTATGAGTGTCCAAATCAATCCTGTGGCGCCAAAAGGTGAGGCAATCGAAATCGGCAGGTTTTTCAAGGCAGAGTAACTGAGTGCCCACGCAGCCGAGACAATTACAGCCTTGGCGAAGATACGCAGATGTGCAATTGCGGATATAGTCGGCAGGTAGAAGTTTGAACTTGGCAGTAATTCAGGCCGGAATCTTGACAGCAGTATTATCGGCAGCACGAATAATGCTCCAAATACGGTGGCGAAAAACAAGACCGGCAGCACGGCATTTTGCCGCAATGCGTGTTTTCTGCTTACATCGTACATTCCGAGAAATATAGCGGAAAAAATACCCAGATATATCCACATAGATTTGTACTCATATAAAAGGGGTAAAAGGGGAATATCATACTGTTTTTGAGTTTTTCTGCAATATAATTTTGGGTTCAATTTGTTGAATAAAAAAGCCCGGCCTTTTTAGAACCGGGCTTTTATTTTATCCGTTATTTAGGGATTAGAAGGTGTAATCAGCATTTATCCTTGCAAAGTATGCGGCGTCTCTGCTTCCGCCCGCATAGTAGTTGCCCGGCTGGAAATATTCAAGCAGGAGATGTCCGGTGAGGTTTTTCGTAAGGTTACACTTGAGCTGCCAGGTGGCAAGAGTTCCTCTGTAACCCCCGCCGCTTGACCAGCCCAGACCGCTGCCGTGCATAGTACCCTTCCGGGTGTTTTGATCCGCCCATAACAAGTGTAAATCCGTGTCCATCGCTATCTTCTCTGTTAACTGCATACTGTGTCCGAATCCAAGCCGGTAAAGATTTGAAACTTCGCCTGCCTGAGTTTCGAGGTTGTAAACGTAGAGAAGAATTTCACTAATCCGCGGCCATTCACCCCACAGCGGGTCAAACGCCTCATTTTTGCCTGTACCAGGATCATCGCCGGAGAGGTATTCGAAGCTGCCGCGCAATTTATTTTTCTTGGCATCATTGAAGTGATATTCAATCCTGTCGTTCGTGCCGAATGCCATGAGATTGCGCATGCCGACGCGTGCATTGCCTGCCGGCAAGTTCAAACCCTCCTTCCGGCCTGTCTGGATAGCGCCTTCTGCTCTGTATTTCCAATGCTCACTGCCGGCCAGTTTGCCCGACAATGCACCGCCAAAAGTATATATATTAGCTTTTTTGCTCCATATCGCCGGCCACCGGTCATTGCCTGTCGGGGTTGCCTTCATAGCGTAATTTACCGGATTATCAATCTTTAAGATAAAGTATCCTTCCATATTCAGACTTGGCCTTGACTTGTCCGTATAATATAGTATTACAGCTCTTTCATCCTGTTGCGTTATTACTCTATTACGGTCGTGTATT
>JBAVNP010000308.1:0-7731 GCA_049691175.1 Sedimentisphaerales bacterium | reverse complement strand
CATATCGGATATAAAAGTGGTAATGGATTTCAACCCTGTGCTTGTGAATAAATTTTCCGGTTTTTATACCTTCGGCGTCGGACTACTGAAAGGTTTTGCGCAGCTTGAGGAAAGACCTGAGCTTATTCTGTTTTGTTCGAGCCGATTGGCGGCAAAGGCGGAAGAAATAGAAAAATACGAAAGACAGCAAATTGTCCGGTCTAAAACGCTAATAGTAAATATGCGATGGCTGGAGAATTTCTGGAATTATTTCGATTACCCGAAGCTCCAGCACCTGGTGGGAAGTTTTAATGTTTATCACTGCTACCACCATCTGATGCCGCCGACCGGCGGCGAGCCGCGTCTAATGACAGTACACGACTTGAGACGTTATAAACTGCCGCAGTTGTATCCAAAATCAAAACTCGGTTTTTTCGAGACCGCCGTTAGAAGGGCGGACCATTTTCTGGCGGTATCACAGTCAACCAAGAACGACTTGTGTTCGATATTCGGCATAGAAGAACAAAAAATTGATGTCATATCGCACGCAACCGAAATTGAACCGTTCGAATATACTGCTGAGCAAAAAAACAAAACGATCAGTGATTTGTCAAAAAAACTGGGACAGCAATTAGGCGATTATTTTGTGGTAATATCCTCGCCGGACAGCCGAAAGAATATACCGCGCACAGTTGAGGCGTTCGGGATGGCGAAGAAGTCCCTGCCGGAACATTCAAAACTTGTAGTAATAGGGCAACTGCCAAAAAGAGAACGGGAATTCGGGGAGAAATTAAAAGCCGGTTTTTATCAGGATGTTCTCTGGACAGGAGCGGTCGATGATTTGCGGCCGTGGCTTGGCTGCGCAAAGGCGTTGATTTTCGCAAGCCTTTATGAAGGATTTGGAATACCCATTCTTGAAGCATTCGCCTGTGGCACGGCAGTGATTGCATCAAATATTTCGTCGATGCCTGAAGTGGCTGGCGATGCGGCATTGTATGTTGACCCGTTCAGCGCAGAATCAATAGCCGGCGCAATTGTAAAAATTTCGAATAGTGAACAATTGAGAAAAAAACTCATCGCTGCAGGAAAAGAAAGAAACAAACTGTTTACGTGGCGAAAAACTGCGCAGAAGGTTGTAGAGGTTTACGGTAAATTAGCGGGAATTTAACAATTCGTCCAGTTTTTGCATAATAAGTTCGCTAGTCAGCATATCTTTACATACGGGCTTATCACACGGTTTTTCCAGCCAGCACGGGGCGCACGGCAGGTCTGTCGTAATGTTTATATTGCACGGGTAGCCTGAAACAAGAGGGTCTTCTGTTCCGCCGTATATTGTAATGCACGGAGTGCCGACTGCTGTCGCCAGATGCATTATTCCGCTGACGTGCGTAATTATCGCATCGCAATTTTTCAGGACCGCAGCAGTTTTTCGATATCCGATATTTCTCCAGTCCCCTGCACCTTCGAGCAGAGGTCCTTCCCGTTTGTCACCGACCTGAATGACGGTGATGTCCGCCTTTTTTAACAGGACGGCCAGCTTCTGCCATTTTTCGAACTCGTAAAATTTATTTGGTATTTTAGTAGTTATTTTTCCCGATGGCGCAACCGCTACAAGAGGTCTTGGCAATCGCTGTATTTGTTTTTGACGATAATTTAATTCTTTTTGCGTAAGATAAATTTCCGGCTGGTAAATTCGTTTTTGTACTTTTATACCGACAAGGTCATACATCCTGTCTATCATATGTTTTACTTCTTTTGCATTTCTGAAATCAGCGTAAGTATATTCACTAAGAAGTATTGCTTTTTTATAAATTTCTGGAAATTTTTTCATCATTTTTCTTGCATTATAGCAGGCGGCGACATTGGAGTTGTTTTCAAATATTTCCCAGCGTCTTTTTGTCAGGACAAATATTCTTGTGTCGGGATATTCCTTTTTAATTCCGGCGATAACAGCAGAAGCCATCAAATTATCGCCAAATCCGTGCCCGATTGAAATATATACTTCTCTGCCGGGACGACTGATTTTTCCTGCTGCCAAGACATCATAAATCTTTTCGACTTTTTTTATCAAACAATTATGGCTGTAATTTATTTTGATATGCTCTTTTGCTGCTGAAACGATAACAGATTTTTTCTGCTGCGGCATATTTACAACCGCCAGCATCGCGTCCGCAAGGGCGTTTGTATCCTTCGGCGGGACAAGCAGACCGGAACGGCCGTTATCGAGAATCTCAGGGATGCCGCCGACATCTGCCGCTATGCAGAAAACACCCGATGCCATCGCTTCGATGAGCGTTCGAGGCAGACCTTCCGCAATCGACGGCAGAACAAACGCATCTATCGCACGATAAAATTCAGGCATATTGTCAACCAAGCCGAGAAAGCGAATATCTGAACCGCAGTCAAGTGCAGACGCCTGTTTTTCAAGTTCATTTTTCAGCTCGCCTTCGCCAGCAATTAGTAATTGAATGTTATTATTTTTTTTTCTTACCTGAGCGAATGCGCCAAGCAGATATTCCTGGCCTTTGGTGGCTGCGAGCCTGCCGGCTGTGGCAAAAACGAAACTATCCTGCGGAATATTAAATTTTTTGCGGACGGTTTGTTTATTGTAAGCGGCCGAGGCAAAATAATCATAATCTATAGAGTTGCCGATATTTGTTACCTTTACCAAAGGCAAAAAAAGATTATTTTGCAGGACGTCATTTTTTACCGCTTCGCCTACCGTCAAAATTTTGTCAATCTTCGGCAGTATAAAACGATTGAGAATCTTTCTACGGAGATTTCTTGTTCTGCCCAATCCGTGGACGTGACTGAGGATTACCGGTGTTTTTGCTAATCTGCCGGCGATTGTGCCGTAAACTGTAGATATGTGATGATGACAGTGCAGAATATCCACACCCTGATTTTTAAGAATTTCAGCCAGTTTGAAAAAAGCGGCGGGTTTAAAAAGTGGAAGCCGCGGATTTTGCGTTACAAAAAAAATCTTTTTGTCGTTCTGTTCGAGAAGATTTGGAATGTCGCTGTTCTTTGTAAGATAAATGCCTATCGTTTCATACTTTTTCGGATTTATGCCGAGAATTACAGGAATTACGGAAGGGATGTTACCGCCGAATTTAGGCCAAAGCCTTGCTACGATAATCTTTCCGTTGCGCATAATCTTTTCTATCTATTGGCATACATCTGCTGATAGTATTGCTGATACTGGCCGCTTGTTATACGGCTGAGCCATTTTTTGTTTTGCAGATACCAGTCAATAGTTTTTCTCAGGCCATCTTCAAATGTTATCAGCGGCTGCCAGCTGAGCTGCGAATTAATCTTTGAAGAGTCCATCGCATATCGCCTGTCGTGGCCGGGGCGGTCCTTGACATAAGTTATTAACGATTCAGGCTTTTTAAGCAGTTTAAGTAATGTTTTTACGACTTCGATATTGGTTTTCTCGCAGGATGCACCGATATTATAAATTTCGCCCTGTTTTCCTTCAATCAAGACCTTCCATATTGCCCTGCAGTGGTCTTCGACGTGTATCCAGTCGCGGACGTTCAAGCCGTCACCATAAACAGGCAGAGGTTTGTCATTGAAGGCATTGTTTATCATTAGCGGAATCATTTTTTCAGGGAACTGGAACGGGCCGTAATTATTTGAACAGCGGGTTATATTGTAATTAAGGCCCCAGGTATGTCCGAAGGCTTTTACAAGCAAATCAGCCGATGCTTTGCTCGCTGAATACGGTGAATTTGGCGAAAACGGCGTTTGTTCGGTAAATTTGCTGGTAGGACCAAGCTCGCCATAAACTTCATCGGTTGAAATCTGTAAAAATTTCTCAATTTTTTTGTCGCAGGCAGCCTGCAATAAAGTAAGCGTGCCTGTTACGTTGGTTTCTATAAAAATTTTTGGGGCTACAATCGAGCGGTCAACGTGACTTTCAGCAGCAAAATTGATTATTGCCTGGATTTTATATTTGTCGATTAGCTCCTCAACGGTTTTGCCGTCGTTTATATCGGCCTTGACAAAAACGTGATTGGGATTTTTGAGAAAACCTTCGAGATTTTCAAGATTGCCGGCATAAGTGAGTTTGTCAAGATTGACAATGAAGCAATCAGGCTGCTCTGTAAGAATCCATCTTACAAAATTGCTGCCGATAAAGCCCGCGCCGCCTGTAACAAGAATCCTTTTCATAATGTTTTTAGAAACCTTTCAAGTGGTTTTTGCCACAATTCAATCGGTTTGTCAAGCAAAGATTGTATTTTATCGCAGCAGAACCTGCTGCTGGCCGGTCTGGCTGCTGCAGTTGGGAATTCGCTCGATTTGCAGGGGATGACGAGAGTGCTTATTTTAAGTTTTTCAAAGGCGAATTTCGCCACATCATAGCGGCTCGCAAAACCTGCCGCGGCGTAATGAAAAATTCCCTGCGGTTTTTTTGCGACAAATTCACGAATAACCTTTGCGACTTCCTGTGTCCAGGTGGGTGCGCCGAACTGGTCGTCAACGACTTTCAAATTTTCTTTCTGGGTGGAAAGCGAAATAAGTTTGGTTATAAAATTATTTCCGTTTTTGCCGTAAGTCCACTGAACACGGATTATAGCGCAGCGATTATGATTTTTTGCCAAAAGCGTTTCGCCTTCGAGCTTGCTTTTGCCGTAAACATTTATTGGATTAGTGCGGTCAGTTTCGAGATAAGGCGTTTCTTTTTTGCCGTCGAATACAAAATCGGTACTTATGTGAATAACGTAAATGTTTTTGTTGTGAGCGATTTTGGCAAGATTGCCTACAGCTTCGGCATTTACTTTAAAAGCTTGCTCAGACTGGCTTTCAGCCTTTTCCACATTGGTATAGGCTGCGCAGTTGACAATGATATTTGCGTCTCGGAGGACTTTTTCGAGCTGATTTTCGTCCGTGATATCAAATTCAGGCAGGTCAAATGGTGTTATATTATCTCCGCTGGGGGATGCCTTACGGCATTTGGCGCAGAGATTATAAATTTCAGAGCCGAGCATTCCTTTTGCGCCGAGCAGGACAATTCTATCCATCTTTGCGGGTCCAGTCGTAAGGTATGTCGTTGTCGTGAGGATGAATTCTGAATTCGTCCGGCTGACTGTAATTATAAGGTTCTGTCGGTATATTGATGATATAAGCCTCATCTGCGCTTACACACATCCAGCCGTGGCAGACGCCCGGCGGGATTCTTAAAACGGCAGGACAATGCTCGCTCATATAAATCTGGTTGACAGAGCCTTTGGTTTTTGAACCATCTCTTTGGTCGTAGAGGGCTACTTTTACCGTGCCTTTTGCGACATAGAAACAGTCGGTCTGTTTTTTGTGCCAGTGCCAGGCCTTGACAACACCGGAGTATGTTGTTGTAAAGTAAACCTGGCCGAATTTCTCGAACATTTCATCGTCGGCTCGCAGGATTTCGCCGAGCCTGCCTCGTTCATCCGGAAGAATTTTTACGGTTTTTGCCTTGACGCCTTCAATCAGGCCGGCTGAGCCTATAATGATAATCGAACCCTCAGAAAAAACTCTTTTCAGTTCCGCGATTTTTTTTGTCATTCGACAGGCTCCTTAATGACTAATTCATTTGCGATATTAAGCGATTCAAATGTTCCCGCGTCCGTCCACCAACCGGCAAGAATATCATATTCGAGCTGGTTTCGGCTGATATAAGCGTTATTTACATCGGTGATTTCAAGTTCGCCTCGGACGGAAGGCTTCAATTCTTTGATTATGTCAAAGACGGTGTTATCATAAAAATATATGCCTGTTACGGCATAATTTGTTTTCGGTTTTTTGGGTTTTTCGATGATGGAAATTACTTTATTGTCCGCAATTTCAGCGACGCCGAATCGCTGCGGGCTTTCAACCTGTTTGAGCAGGACTCTTGCTCCTTTTTTCTGATTTGAAAATTTTTGCAGATAAGGTTTTAAAGAAGCCTTGAAAATGTTATCGCCGAGAATTGCTACAAGTCCGCTGTTCTTTGCGAAATCTTCCGCAAGGGCAAGTGCCTGGGCGATACCGCCGGCCTGGTCCTGAACTTTATAGGTAAACCGGCAGAAAAAATCCTTTCCCGAGCCGAGCAGGTTTACTACATCGCCCATATGGTCGATGCCGGTTACGATGAGAATTTCCTCTATTCCCGCTGAAATAAGTTTCTCGATGGGATAGTAAATCATCGGTTTTTTGCCGACAGCCAGCAAATGCTTGTTCGTAACCTTTGTCAGGGGCATCAGCCGAGACCCTGTTCCGCCGGCAAGGACAATACCTTTTATGTCCACAACTTTTCTCCTAAAGAAGTTTTATTTTATAAGATTTTATACCTCTTTTTATTATAAGTCAATTTGTTTGCAGAGGATGATAAAATTAAAAATCCTCGTTATTAATACTGATAACGCATCTTTTCATAGAGAAAATAATCTTGCTTTGCCGATAAAGCTTTAGTATAGTGTCGCCCGAGCCTTCTGTCAGAAGGGGTAGCATTTGAATATGGGGCCGGCAGTATCACGGCATAGCCGGCTCAAGCCTCAGACAGGGCCCAACCGGTCCGAACCAGAACGGACACCGTGAAAGCAGAAAAATTGAAGATTTAATAATTTAAAATTGAATATTTTGGATTGTTATTGTCTTTTAATCTATCAAAATTTTAATTTTTATGTTTTAACTCTTCAATTTTAAATGACTTATACCCGGTGGTGTAATTGGTAACACAGAGGTTTTTGGTACCTCCATTCCTGGTTCGAGTCCAGGCCGGGTAGGTAAAAAATTAAAAGTAAAAAATAAAATACAAAAAAGAGTAATTATGTCTGATAGAGTAGCGATAATTTTAGCGGCAGGCGTAAGCAGCAGAATGAATACAAAGCTGCCCAAAGTTCTGCACGAAGTCTGCGGCAGGCCGATGCTGGCATTTGTAATTGATGCCTGCAGACAAGCGGATATCCAGAAATTATACATAATCGTCGGCTACGGCAAAGAGCAGGTGATTGAATATTTCGGCGAGGATAAAAATATTGTCTGGGTGGAACAAAAGGAGCAAAAAGGCACCGGCCATGCGGTAATGTGTTGTAAGAGTTATCTGGCAGATTTTACCGGCGATACTTTGGTTATTTGCGGCGATATGCCGTTGATTCGGCCTGAAATAGTCAAAACTCTTATTGACAAACATGAAAAAGATGCTTCGGCTGCGACTTTGGCGACAGCTATTCTTGACGACCCGACCGGATACGGCAGAATTGTCAGAGACAGTTACGGAAATATTCAGGGTATTGTCGAGGATGGCGACTGCAATCCGCAGCAAAAAACAATAAAGGAAGTTAATCCGAGTTATTACTGTTTTAAAAACAAAATACTCTTCGAAACTCTGGATAAGATAACACCGGACAATGTGAAGAAAGAATATTATCTTACCGACGCTTTGCATTTGATTATAGATGCCGGGCATAAGGTTGTCGCTGTAACAGCGGTAGCGGCGGAAGATGCGATGGGTGTCAACAGTCGCCAGCAGCTAAGCGAGGCGGGCAAAATTATGCAGCGAAGGATTCAGGATGGGTTTATGAAATCAGGCGTAACAATTGTTGACCCCCCGAATACCTGGATTGACGCCCGCACACAAATCGGACAGGACACTGTGATTGAGCCGTTCACATATATCCACGGCAGGGTAAGGATAGGAAGCAATTGCAGAGTCGGACCGTTCGCTTATCTCCGTGACGGCACTGTTCTGGGAGATGATGTAGTTCTGGGTGTTTTTACTGAAGTGAAGAA
>JBAVNP010000307.1:0-30048 GCA_049691175.1 Sedimentisphaerales bacterium | reverse complement strand
TTCGCTGTTTTAAATTTCCCTCAACCCCAAAATTGTGAAGGTTTACCCCGTGAGATTTACCCCGTGAGATGTTTACCCCGTGGGATGTCCGCCCGCAGGCGAGACTTATCCCATCGGGGCCTTAATTTGACATTTATGGATTGTAATATCGCGCATCGGTTTTAAGCCAGTTGTCGGCAAATCTTGCAAAATCCAGCCAATTGACTATGCCATCAGGAACTATATCGGTATCCGGTCCTGCATTGAGCCAATCAAAGGCCATTTTATATAAATCCAACCCATTCACAATATAATTCATATCAAAATCACCTGTAAGCGGCGGCAAAATTTCAAAAGCCAGGCCGTAATCTCGACTTTTAGAAGTTGTATTTGTCAATAGTACCGTATAATTACCGTCATCAGAAAGAATTAAATCTACTTTTTCGAGATTGTTTACGCTGTTAGTTTCTGAATACACAACCATATCGCAGGGGTCTTTGATAGTTATATCTATATTAAACTTGTTCGGCTCTTCATCTTTATATTCCCATGGACTTGAAGGCCGACTCCTGCTTCTTGTAACATCTCTGTGCCATGTAACCGTCAGAATCAACCTTTCATTTTTTCTGCCTTCAAGGCTATAAATATGTGTTGCTTTACTACTCATCGTATCGTATGCCCAGCCGGCAGATGCTGTAATAGTTGTATTTCGGATTATTCTATTGGCATCGAGAGTTTCAAGTGCTCTCAATGCATCAATTCTTCCATAGCCTCTTTGAGGATGCCAGACATTATTGGGGTCGGCAGGATAGGTCGGATTACCTGCCTTGTTTTTGATATTTGGAAAAGTCGAATTGACAATCACAGCTTTTATAACCTCATTACGGCCGTCATTCGGCTCACTGGTTGTCTGGTCTGCATATTCAAGCAGCAAAGCTGCAACACCGCCGGTTTGAGGAACACAGAAGCTTGTAGCACCATCTTTGACAGTAGTGTAAGAGGCTGTGTCGCTTCCGATAGAAGGCGTCGTCTGGCTGCTGCCCGGACAGGATATTTCCGGTTTTTTTCTGCCGTCAACGGTAGGACCGGGATTCGATAAACTCCCGACACGGAGATAATAATCATTGGGTTCATCAATCAATGCCGCGGTTGTTATGCCGTTGTATGCATCACCAAAAATATAGGGATGTGTTGAACCATTGCCGCTTGCCAAAGCAAAAACAACGTTATTAGTATATGCGAAATAATCATACATTAAGCTATAGGGACTTGAACCGTTTGCGTCACCTGATAATGCTATAGCAGTAACGAACACCCTGCAATTATAAGTGTTAATTAATGCTTCCAGGGCATCTTCGACATAGTCGGTTGATATAATACCCGAATCATTAACAACTCTTGCCGAGTAAAGATTACAGTCTGGCGAGACGCCTATATCATTGGGACGGCCTGTCCAGCCTCTGCTGGCGATAATACCTGCAACCCATGTGTCATGTCCTGGTACCGAGCCTCCCATATAGTTCACATCGCTTCCGGAGTAATCAAAATTGAAAACATGAACATTGTTCGAGTCGTTTGGGTCTTTGTCTTTAAATGCCTCGTGTGTATCCCGGACATTGCGTGCGCTGATCAGCCCAACATTTATTCCCCTGCCGGTGATGCCAAGTTCGTGAACCGCTTGAGCATTGGAGCCGTTTTCCGCCGTTGAACCCTGCAATGCATAAACATTGCTGTAGAAAATTGCCAATAACAGCGATGTTATCAGACTATATTTATATATAAACAACTTCTTCATCACTCCACTCCAATGGAAGAAATTATAGCAGAAAATGTCTTAAAAATCAACAGTTTTACTGTTGCGGCTGCTTGAGTTCCTCTGCCTTTGGGAGGTCTTTGAGGTCATTTAAGCCGAACACTTCGAGGAATTTCCTTGTAGTGCCGTAAAGAAGCGGCCTGCCGAGTATTTCCGCCTTGCCGACAATCTTGACAAGACCTTTATACATCAGCGAACGAATCATCTCACCGCAGGCAACACCTCGAATTGCCTCGACATCCGCCCTTATTACAGGCTGCTTGTAGGCAATAATGGCAAGGGTTTCTAATGCCGCAGGGCTTAATTTGTTGTCGCCCCGTTCGCGCAAAAGTTTTTTAAGCCAGATATTGTAGTCGGACAATGTCATCATCTGATAACCACCCGCAATCTCTTCAATCCGAAATGCCCTGCCAGTTTGCTGATACTGCTGATTGAGGGTTTCAATACACTTTTTAACCTGCTTTGCACCACCGTTGAATTCGGCAATATTAATAAGCCTTTCTGCTGAAAGCGGCTCATCAGAAGCAAAAAGTATCGCCTCAATTACGGACTCAATAGTTACCTGCTGCGAGGGTTGTTCTTCAACTCCCTGCTGCGGCTGCGGTTCAGATTGAATATCCGTCGAATCAGTTTCCTGTTGAAATTCTTCGCTCATATCTTCGTCCATTCAAAGGGGTCTTTGTCTTTTTTGCTGATGATGATTCTAACAGGTTTTAAATTTTTTTGTAGCTCTTTTGCAACTTTTTTAAGGATAAATCTCTCCGAAACCGTATGACTAAGACATATAACCGTAACTCCCGCTTCCTGAGCGGCAATGGCCTGATGATGCTTTATCTCGCCTGTTAAATAAAGGTCGCATTTTTCGGACAAAACACTCATTATCAACTTGCCGCAGGAGCCGGCACAAACCGCGGCCTTTTTTATTATGCGATTTTTATTTCCAACAATCCCTGCCACCTTAGCGCCTGTGGCAGCCTTGATTTTTTTCAATATCGCACTAAACTGCACCGGCTTTTCGAGAAAACCTATCCTGCCAAGCCCGATTTTGTCCTCAAAATCATAAAGTTTTATAACATCAAAGGCAGGCATCTCATAAGGATGCGCATTTCTCATCGCTTTTACAACATCAGCGACTTTTTCAGCAGGAACAATCGACTCAAATCTTATTTCTTCAACTTTTTCGAGTCTGCCCTTTTTGCCAATTGCAGGTTTAGCGCCTTCAAGTGGTAAAAAAGTCCCCTCACCAGCCGAGCGGAAACTACAATGACTGTAATTTCCAATCCAGCCGGCGCCTGCTTTAAAAACTGCATCGGCCACTTTTTCAAGTGCATTAGCAGGAACAAAAACTACGAGTTTGTAATTGTTTTGTCCGCCTTGGACAAAATCACCGATGGGCTGCGGATTTTTTATCCCGATAATTTCCGCAAGGCCGTCATTTACCCCACCGGCTACTGCGTCAAGCGCCGTATGTATCGAATAAACAGTAATCCCGGAATTGACAAGCTCGTAAACAGGCGAATCTTTTAAAATAGTCTTAAGCCCGTCCCAGATAACCGGATGATAACTTATAATAAAATTACAGCCGGCCTGTTTCGCCTCTTTTATAACATCCTGCGTTATATCAATAGTCAGCAGAATTTTTTTCACTGTTGAATTGACATCGCCGATAAGCAAGCCTGTATTGTCCCAGCTTTGAGCTAATTTCGGCGGAGCGATTTTCTCGATTTCGCCAATAATATCTTTAACTTTCATTATTTACTCCCCGAACAGTATTGATTAAAAAATTCAGTATAAAGAGCCGCTATTTTTTTAGTCACTGCTCCCGGTTTGGCATTTCCGACATTATGCGCCTCAATGCCAATCACCGGCAAGACCTGCATTACAACATTTGTAATAAAAACTTCATCAGCCCCGAGCAAGTCATCTATTGTAAGTTCTTTTTCTTCTGCTTTTATGGAATTTTTGACCGTAAGATTTAAAACTGTCTTTCTGGCAATCCCCGGCAATATGCCTATTTTAAGCGAAGGCGTATAAAGGACCGAATCCTTCACGATAAAAACATTGCTGACACAACCTTCCGCAAGAAGACCATCAATCGTAAACCACAGCGCCTCGGCTGCGCGTTTCTGATGAGCTGACGCCAGGGCGGCTATTCTTGAAAAATAGCTTGTTGTCTTATAACCTGCCAGCACATCGGCAGGATTTTGACGATACGAATTTAAAATAACCAATATGCCTTTATCGTAATAGCTTTTCGGATAAGGCTCGAAATTTACAGCCGTGATAAGCAGCGTCGGCTCAGGACTCTCTGCACTTATCGGCCCGCTTGTCACGGTCAGACGAATTCGAGCTTCTTTTAATTCATTGGCATTTAAAGTTTCATATACCGCGTCAGCGGTAAATTTTTTATCGCCTCGAATATTGATTTTCAGTTTTTCGGCACTGCTAAAAAGTCTGTCTAAATGGTCGTCGAGTGCAAATACAACACCATTTGAGGCCCGCATTGTTTCAAATAGTCCAGCCCCATACAAAAACCCTCCGTCAGCGCAATTTATATGCGCCGCAGAGCTTTCTATTATTTGGTTATTTAAAAAAACTTTATTCATATTTTAGCCACAGAGAACACAGAGCTCACAGAAATAAATACTATAAATAATTCCTTAAAAGTTTCAAACAATCCATGTCTTCGATTCTTATCCGTCTATTATAATCATAATTAAGGTTTTTTCTTTCTTTCTCTGCCCTTGGTTCCAAATTCCGGATAATATTATTTTTGATATCACTTATTTCTTTAGATTCTAAACCAAAAGCAGTGCCGTAAACCTTACTATAATACGGAATTGTTTCAGGTAATTCCAGTATGCCCATATTTTCCGATGCATAACCAAAACCAAGGAAAAATACTTTCTCCGCTTCTACAATAAGTTTTTTTGCTTCATCTAATTCAGGATTTTTTATTTCTTCATAAATCGTTTTCAAATTTTCAGAAGTTTTCTGTAAAATTTGCTCAGAAATCGGAGTCCTATATTTTATACCTTCCTGATCTTTTTGCCATTCTAACGGGGCTATAGAACCATATACATGAATAATTTTAAGCTGATTTAATATTTTTATTATTTCTTGTTCTAAAACTTCAGAAAAGGAATTGCAAAGACTTTCATAAAAGAAAATTTCCAATGATCTATCATAATTAAAGGTTATAAATGAAACATTATTTTCTGAAAATTTATTTAAATCTTTTTTGAAAATAACACCTTCTCTCATTCTATTGAACAAATAAGAGTACCAATCCTGATTTCTTTTGGGAGAGCTTTCTCGAAAAGAACTTTTTCGCTCTGCATTTAAAATGTTAAAGGAAATAATATATTTACCTGTTTTAACTAACGTAGGATTCCCTGCCATAAATAAATCAATTGACTTTGTCGTAGAATTATTAAATTTTTCAATAAATGTTCTAATCGGTTTTTCTACATTTTCGAGTGCATTGTCATCTTTCCATATTCCAGAAGCATATCGTGAATATATCTCCTCGAATTTAAAACATATATCTTCTCTAAGCTGAGTACCAGATGGAAAACCATAAGGGCAACTTGCCCCAGCACCGAGTATAAAAACTGTTTTTTCAGTAATCATTTTATTTCCCTGTGAACTCTGTGGCTAAAACAGGAAAACCCGCCGTAAAACGGCGGGCTAAATATTCTGGATTCCCGCTTTCGCGAGAATGACAAAACGAGATTGCTTCGGCCTAAAGGCCTCGCAATGACATTATTCGTGTATATTCGTGTTAATTCGTAGTTCATTTTTTCTCTATCACATATTAACTGCTTTTATCCCGGCCAGCAACGCCTTTGCCTTAATAAGCGTCTCGTTCCATTCGCTTTCGGCATCGGAATCCGCAACGATACCGCCGCCGGTCTGGGCGAAAGCGATATTATCCTTTATGATAATTGTTCTTATGGCGATATTCAAGCACGCATTGCCTTTCAAATCGAACCAGCCGATAGAGCCTGTATAAAGCCCCCTTGCCGTCGGTTCAAGCTCATTGATTATCTTCATCGCGCTTATTTTCGGAGCGCCGGATATCGAGCCGCCGGGGAAAATCGCTTTTAAGCAATCGACAAAGTCAATTTCCTCTCTTAATCTGCCCTGTATCGTGGAAACCGCGTGAAAAACCGTTGCGAATGCCTCTATATCGCGTCTTTTGGTAACCTTGATTGTGCCGGGGCGACAAATCCTGCCCAAATCGTTCCGCTCAAGGTCGATTATCATATCCAATTCAGCTTTTTCCTTTTCGCTTTCAACAAGGTCTTTGTAATTTTTCTCATCTAAAGCAGTATTTAATGTCCTCGGCTTTGTGCCTTTAATCGGACAGGTTGTAATTATACGTGGATTCCCGCTTTCGCGGGAATGACAATGAGAGCGGGAATGACAGTTAATATTTATAAAAAGCTCAGGCGATGCGCTTACGATTTGCCAGTCGCCCGCGTCAAGGAAAGCTGCGTATGGACTGGGATTAAATTCGTTCTGCCATAAAAAAAGTTTATACGGCTGGGAATTAAATTCGGCATTGAATCGCTGGGAGAAATTTATCTGATAAACATCACCGTCGTAAATATATCTTTTTATCTTCGCGATGGACTGAAGGTAATAATCCTTTGTCATATTGGATTGAAACGAACCCGCCGTAAAACGGCGGGCTAAATATGACTGGATTCCCGCTCCCCGATCGCGGTCGAGGACAAGTTCCGCGGGAATGACACTTACCGCTCTATTTAAAATATCTTTAAGCTGCGTAATCTTTTCCTGGCCGCTTTTTGTATCCTCCGGCAGTTCAATAGCAAAAAGATAAAAGCAATTTTGCAAATGGTCGAAGCAGATGACCTTATCATAGAAACATAACCTGATTAAGGGTAATCCCGCATCGTCGGCGCCGCAGGCAGGGGTATCTTCTATAAAAGTATTAAGGTCGTAGCTGAAAAAGCCAATCCATCCGCCGGTGAATACTCCCTCAACATCGTCTTCGAGACGATATTTTTTTAGAACGGCTCTTAATTTTTCAAATGGTTTGCTGCCGCCGGAAAAAAACTCGAAAATCTCGACAGGTTCAGCGGCAAAATAGCTATACCTGTTTCTTTCGGAAGCGAATTCTGCACCTCCGAGAATTGCGGGACTATCAAGAGATGAAAAATACTCCACTAATTTTTGAAGTTCAACCTTCGCTGGTATTTTTTTATAAACCAGTCGGCACAGCTTTGCACTAACAGGTTCAGCAGTAGAAACTGCCATTATAAACTTTCGAGTCGAAGTTTTTTATCGTATTCAATCAGCCCGGCGATAAGTTCTTCCATTGCGCCAGCCATAACTTTATCGAGAGTGTAAAGCGACAAATTTATACGGTGGTCGGTAACACGGTTTTGCGGATAATTATAAGTCCTTATTTTTTCGGAGCGGTCGCCTGAGCCTATCATTGTCTTGCGGGTTTTCTCGCGTTTTGCGCGTTCGATGCTCTGGTAATGGTCATAGACCCTGCTTCGCAGCAGCCGCCACGCCTTTGCCCTGTTTTTGTGCTGACTCCTATCCTCGCGCATATTTACCGTTATGCCGGTCGGTTTATGTTCAAGTCTGACCGCGCTGTTGAGTTTATTAACAGCCTGCCCGCCGGGTCCGCCTGCCCTGCAGACATATTCGACAACATCCTCCGGATTTATCACATCCACTTCCTCCGGCTCAGGCAGAACGGCAACCGTAACCGCTGATGTATGTATTCTGCCCTGCGTTTCGGTTTCGGGCACTCGCTGAACACGATGTCCGCCGCCCTCATAGCCGAGATGCGCCCAGACACCGGGGCCTTTTATATTAAATATAACCTCACGAAACCCGCCAAGCTCACTGGGGCTGAAATCCATCAGTTCGACTTTCCAGTGCTGCTTATCAGCGGCATAGTGCATATACATATCATATAAATCTCGCGCAAAAAGAGCCGCTTCATCGCCGCCGGTGCCGGCGCGTATTTCCATTATAACCGAGCCGACCGCCGCATCGTCGGACATTACAAGCGATTCTTTTATCTGGTTAAAAAGCTCGTCCTTCTCTCCGTGAAGCTGTTTGAGTTCTTCAGAGGCAAGTTCTTTCATATCGGCTTCAGTTTTTTCATCTTTTATAATCGTGCCGGTTTGTTCGATATCGGAAAGCAGTTTTTTGTAGCTGCGGTATTTCGACACTATGGCCTTAAGTTTGCCCTGCTCTTTGGAAATAGCAATAACCTTTGTCGAATCCATATTCACAGCAGGGTCGTTAAGCTGGTTTTCAAGCTCTGTGAATCTGCCGTCAAGCTCATCGAGTTTTTTCAATACTATTGAATTTGTATCGCTCATAAAGCCCGCTCAAAAGATATAAAAAAATTACGCTGCCGGAACATAATCTGTTTGACTATGTCCAACAGCGTAACTTGTAAACAAAAAAATCTACTTTTCTTTCTTTTGTGCTTTTTCGTCTTGTTCTTTTTGTGCCTTTTCCATATAGCCTTGGCCGTATTTCTTCTGGAATCTTTCGATTCGGCCTGCGGTATCGACGAATTTATGTTTGCCGGTATAGAAAGGATGGCACATTGAGCATATTTCAGCGTGGATTTCCTTTACAGTGCTGCGGGTCTCGAAGGTATTGCCGCAGCCGCATTTGACCTTTACAGTCTGATATTTAGGATGTATGTCTTTTTTCATCTTTTTCACCTTAAAATATAAAGCGCAACATTATATCGGTTTTTTTAGTTGATGCAAGAGGTTTGTAAAATCAACTCCTTGATAAATCAAATGGCTAAATAATTCTTGTCTAAAACCTCTTGTTATTCTATACTTATGTAAAATGTCTGGAAAGGCAAAAAAATGAAACCGAAACTTATAATCGTTGGCGCTGCCGGCAGAATGGGCAGAAAAATAACTTTTCTCGCCCATCAATCTGATGAATTCAACATTGTCGCAGCTATTGAAGATAAAAACTGCCCTGAAATTGGCAAAGACGCCGGTGCTCTTGCCGGCATAGAGGCAATCGGAACAAAAGTGGACATTCATTACCCCACCGCCGCAGATGTTTTGATTAACTTTTCACTGCCGGCCGCAATTGATAACGTCATTGACTACTGCGTTAGAAAAACCTGCGCCCTTGTGTCCGGAACAACAGGCTTAACTGCCGAACAATTAAAAAAAATGGATGAGGCCTCCAAAAAAATACCTATTATTCACGCTACAAATATGAGTATCGGCATAAACGTGCTTTTTGAAATTGTCGGCACGTTGGCGCAGAAACTTGGCGAAGACTACGATGTTGAAATCATCGAAGCCCATCACCGAATGAAAAAAGACGCACCAAGCGGCTCAGCGATAACATTAGCCGAAAAAATTGCGGCAGCAACCAACAAAAAATTTCCTGATTGCCTCGATATCGGCAGGAAAGGCAAAGAATCGCTGAGGAAAAAAGGTTCAATAGGAATTCAGGCAATCAGACTTGGCGATACGGTTGGCGAACATTCAGTTATGTTCGGCACAGTCGGTGAAACTGTAACTATTTCACACAGCGCACATAGCAGAGATACGTTCGCAGCAGGTGCAATCAGGGCGGCATTATGGCTTGTCGGCAAAAAACCCGCCAGATACTCAATGGCTGATGTCCTGGGATTAAAATAGACTAACTGCCCAGCAGGGCAAACGCTATGGATGCTGAATTAAAGAAAAAATGAATAAATATCGAGCGCAAAAGCGAGCCGCTTTTTTCATAGGCATAGCCCATTGTAATGGACAAAATCAATAATGCCGGCAGGTGCATCAGCGGATGAAACACTGAAAAAATAATCGAGGCGATGAAAACAGCCCGCCAGGGACCGTAACCGATGTCCCGCAGATAACTTTGCAAAAGCCCCCTGAAAATCAATTCTTCAAAGACCGGCGTTATAATTGTCGCAAAGAAAATCGTCAAAATGCGCAAACTTAATTGTTTATTTTCAAGAATAACCGCCAGTCCTTCATTCTGCTGCATCTGAAAGTCCGGCCCTTGGAGGGCTGTGCCAATTTTCACAACCAAAAAAAACGCCCCCAGAACCAGCGGCCAAACCGCGATGAACATCGTTGCGGCAGTGACAATATCGCCAAAAACCCCTTTTGTCCGCAGACCAAAGCCGCTCAGGCCTTGTTCAAAATATTTTTTCGCCGAGGCAAGAACAAATATAATAATGACGACTTCAATTACAATGAGAAATGAAAAAACAGTAAATTTCTGCTGCCAGTCGGGCATCTGAGCCGTCAGACTTTCCGCCAGATTTGAAGCCGTAAAGGTAAGTCCCAGCCAGCTGAGAATAACCGCGAAAGGAAGGTAATAAGGCATAAAATTTCGCCGAAATGCCGCATTATCAAGGGTGCCTTTGCCAAACTTGTTTTTTACCGCCCAGTAAATAAATAATGCCAGACCGGCAAGAGGCAAAATAATCATAAAAGCAGATATAAAATCAGCATGCAAACGCCCGTTTGCTGAATCGGCTAATGGTAAAATTCCGGAAAAAAACATAAAATAAGAGACTCTTTATTTATCAGAACTCCACTATGGGATGCCTTACGGCAGGTGCGGTTATCTATCCACCCTCGCAGTGCCGCCTGCCATTACTTTTTCAACATCAGCCAGATTAACCGTAGTTGTGTCGCCGGGCGTTGTCATCGCCAATGCGCCGTGAGCTGCGCCATATTCAACTGCCTGCTGAGGCGATTTGTCTTCCATCAGACCGTAAATCAAACCGGAAGCGAAACTGTCGCCGCCGCCTACACGGTCGTAAATCTCAAGATTCTGGCGCTGCGCCGCTTCGTAAAATTTGCCATCCATATAAAGTATTGCGCCCCAGTCGTTTATGGTCGCCGTTTTCGCGTTTCGCAGCGTTGTGGCAACAGCCTTAAAATTCGGAAACTGTTTTACGGTTTCCTGTATCATTTTTTTGAAATTCGACGGGTCGAGATTGGAAAGATGTTTATCGAGACCGGGAACCTGCAGGCCCAAACAGGCGGTAAAATCCTCTTCATTGCCCATCATAACATCTATATACGGCGCCAGCATACGGTTGACCTGCTGAGCTTTTTTCTGACCGCCGATTGATTTCCACAAACTCGCCCGGTAATTAAGGTCGTAAGAAACGATTGTTCCGCATTTTCTGGCGGCAATTACCGCCTCCATAATTACATCCGCTGTCGTCTCGGACAGTGCAGCGAAAATCCCGCCGGTATGAAACCATCTGACACCCGCCCTGCCGAAAATTTCTTCCCAATCTATATCGCCCTTTTTCAGCTGTGACGCCGCCGAATGACCTCTGTCGCTGCAGCCTTTGGCAGCCCTTACACCAAAGCCCCTTTCCGTAAAATTCAGGCCTACGCGAACATCTCTGCCAATTCCATCAAATGGAACCCACTTGACATATTCGAGATTAACGCCGCCCTGAAGCATCAAGTCCTCGAGCAGTCTGCCGACAGGATTGTCAGGTATGGCAGTTACTACCGCCGCACGTTTATTGAAACAGCGGCGCAGGCCTCTTGCAACGTTATACTCGCCGCCGCCTTCCCAAACGCGAAAATTTCGAGCCGTATGAATTCTGTCATCGCCCGGGTCGAGACGAATCATTATCTCGCCAAGCGAAAGGATATCATATCTGCAATCCGATGCGGGCTTGAGTTCTAATGTTGACATTTTATTTGCCTCCCCGAATCTGTTTTATCAATTGGATTGTTTCCTTTACCTTTTTAGTTATTCCCGCCCAGTCTTTTGCGGCGATAAGCTCTTTGGTTATGAGTTTTGAACCCATACCGGCACAGACAATTCCCGCATCAAACCATTCTTTAAGATTCTCTTTCGTCGGCGAAACGCCGCCGGTAGGCATAATTTCAGTCCACGGGCAGGGGCCTTTGACCGCTTTAACAAACGCAGGCCCGCCGATGGTATCGGCGGGGAAAATTTTTACAATCTCAACGCCGAAAGTGTGGGCTTTTTGAATCTCGGTAACTGTGCCGCAGCCGGGACTGTATGGAATTTTTCTGGAATTGCAGAGTCTTGCTGTTTCTTCATCCAGCATCGGCCCGACAACAAAATCAGTTCCCGCCGAAATATACATCGCAGCCGTCGATGCATCACAAACCGAACCGATACCCAGAATAATCTCCGGCTTTTGAGCATCTCTATACTCCGCAAGTCTGGTAAATATATTAACAGCCCTGTCGCCGCGATTTGTAAACTCGACACATTCAGCGCCGCCGTCGCCGCAGGCTGCTACTATATTTTTAGCTGTCTCAAAATCAGAATTGTAAAAAACCGGGACAAGACCGCTCCGCTTCATCGCGGTCAAAACTTCAAGTCTTGAATGCTTGGCCATAACAAAGCCCTTTCAATTATAAATTTTGCCCTCTCTGTAATCGGTCCACGCCGGCTCAAAGGCCTTTCTGTCTTTCGGGGCACTTCTGACAGGAACATTTTTGCAATCAAACAGATGTTCGGCTTTTTCATTAAATTGTATCCTGATAATTGTATTTCTCAAGTCTTTGTTTTCAGGTTTAAATTTCAGCGGTTTGCCCGTGTCAGGGTCTTTAATATCAGGATGAATCTGGCTGCCATCCTCGCTTAAAACAAGATGCGAACCGCGGGAACCGCTGCCGGCCTTTAAAAGCTCAATAACCGCTTTCAAATAAGCAATGCTCGAAAAGGTAAGATGTTCGGCCTGTATCGCTGAAATAAGGTCCTTATGCTCTTTTACCTTCAAGCCGCTGTTTTGTATCTGCCTGTAAATCGCAATTGCTTCTGCAAGAGCCTTTTCGGCATTTTCCATCTTTCTTATATGGCCGCCGTAAGTTGTCATCCGGTGTTGTATCTGAGAAATCAATTCCTGCGGAACTAATTCGCTGTCCGGATTGCTTAACTTTTCAATCCTCGCTATAAACTGCTTAATTCTCGCTTCATCTACATTGGTATTTGAAATTTCACTGCCGTAAACATTGGCGATATACTCTGCCGCCCTGCCGGCGCCAACCTGACCGGCATTAAGGGCCGAGCCGCCGGGACGTTTTACGCCGTGAGAGCCTGCCATTTCGCCAATAACAAACGTGTGCTTTACGCTTGATTCCCACCAGCGATTTATCGAAAAGCCGCCGTTGTTGTGCTGGGCGCAAACAGATATTTCCAGCGGTTCAGAATACAAATCTATATCGTGTTCTCTGTAAATATCTATCGCAGGCCGATTCATATGCTCAAGACGTTCTATCGGAAGTTTCTGCATCGCATCGGTAGCCTTTAAATAATTTAGAGCCTCCGGCTCAAGGTCCTCTATCCGAAATTCAGACATTCCTTTGCCGCCAATCGGATTATGCAGAAAATCCATAAAGACGCGTCTGCCTTTCTGGTTCTCATTAAAGACAAGAATATCTACCAGCGAAGACTGGAGATTTTCAATCCTCTGCGGGTCAAACGGCCATTGGTACCCCTTGAGGAAAATATCTGTGGCCATTTTGCTCATTGTCGGGAAAAATGGCGTCAGAAATTCCTGTTCATCGCCGCCGTTTTTGTCGGTGCTGAATATCCTCGGTATAACCTGCATATATGTGCCGGAGACGTTCCAGCGGAATTTCGTGCTGGCAAGACCGAATTGCGATTCGGTCAGATTTTCGCCGGCCAGCCCTGCCTTAAAAGCCAAACCGTGAATGCCGACCTGGCCGCGGGGATATACGCTCGTTTCATATAATTCGCCCGGCCCGCCGCCGGCAAGGACAAGATTTTCACAATAAAATATATTAATGCCGAAATCATCTTTGGAAAGAGACTTGCTGTCTATCGCAACGACACCGATTATCCGCCTGTTTTCACCGGCACCCGCTGTCAGAAATTCGGCAATTTCTTTGTTGTCGAAAATTTCAATGCCGTATCTTCGGACAATTTTTTCGAGGCATTCGCTCATAAATTTGCTCGTTTTTGGTCCTGCCGATGTCGCCCTCTCATAGGGGTCGTGGTCGGTTTTGTAGCCTATATATGTTCCCATCGAGTCGTGCGGAAAAGGAACGCCGGCCTCGACAAGATTATAAAAACCGCGAAGCGAGCCAATCGCCTCGGCCAGCGCCAAATCGTTATGGCAGCAGCCGGCAGCGGTAAGAGACGCCGCGAAACTTTCGGCGCTGTCCGCCACTTCAGGACTTGTGCCCATTTTATAATAAGTTTGCTTGTCGGAGCCGCTCATACGAGATGCACCCAGAGGCAGACCGCGGGTAACAACCGCTATTTTCGACGCAGCATCTTTAACGCCTTTGGTATCTAAAAATTCATATAACTTCTTGGCACAATTCATTCCCGCCGCGCCGCAGCCGATTATAATCGTGTTGTATCTGTAAATTCTTACCTTTTGCTTTCCAATTTGTCTCTGACCCATCATTTACTCCTTATAATCTTCTCAGATGAAAACCACCATCCACGTTTATTACTTGGCCTGTCGAATAATCCAATCGCCCTTCCGCGATAGCGCCAACTGCCTTTGCGATATCCTCAGGATAGCCCCAGCGTTTTGTCGGCAGAAGACCTTCCGCTATCAGCTTGTCGTATTTTTCCTTAACAACTGAAGTCATATCCGTCATTATTATGCCCGGCCGAATCTCAAAAACGCCAATGCCGAACTCGGACAATCTGTCGGCATAAAGTTTTGTCATCATACTAATCCCAGCTTTGCTGAGGCAATATTCGCCGCGGGCAGGACTTGATGTATATGCCGACATACTGCTCGTATTGCAAATTCTGTAATTCCTGTCTGGAAATTTCTTTTTCTGATCTATCATCCAGTTGGCGACAAGCTGAGTAAGAAAATACGGGCCGCGCAGATTTATATTCATAACACGGTCATAACTTTCCTGGGTAGCTTCGAGTATATCTACTCTCTTTGTGGGCGCGACACCGGCGTTATTGCAGAGCATATCGCATCTGTCGAATTTCGCCTTTGCCAAATCGACAAGTTTCTTTCTATCCTCTGGATTCGAGACATCGGCGCGGATTACTTCGCATTCAGCGCCTAATGCCTTGATTTCTTTTTGTGTTTTTTGTCCTGTCGCGTCATCCGGTTTGCCTTGCGGGTCGAAATCAAAATGACAAATCATCAGGTTAAAGCCCAGTTTAGCCAATTCGACGGCAATACCCTTGCCTATACCCCGGCTTGCTCCGGTAACTATCGCCAATGGTCTATCTGCCATAATTCACCTCAAAAAATTATCCTTTAAGAAACTGATTTATCTGCTCGGCCGCTTTTGTGCCGTCAGCTACCGCCGTTACAACCATTTTTCCACCATTGATAATGTCGCCGCCTGCGTAAACGCCTTTTCGACTTGTCGCAAAGCTGCCGTTTTTAACCGCAACAAGATTATTAGCGGTAAATTCAACGCCGGGCAGAATAGTTTTTAAATCTTTAGGCGCTTTCTGTCCGAGAGCCTCGATAATTACATCAACATTTATCGTAAGCTGGGCTCCGGGAACTTCAATTGGTGCGCGGAAGCCTTTTTCATCAGGCTCAGCAAGATTGACGTGATTAATTTTCACGGCTCTAACTTTACCGTTTCCGTTCACGTATTCTTTGGGCATAAACTGGTTCATAAACGACACATCTTCCGTCAAAGTATGCTGCCGTTCGCTAAGCCAGGCCGGCATCGTAACAAAAGACTCAAAGCAAATCATATACACAGCCTCTGCTCCCGCCTGTTTTGCCGCGACGCAAACGTCCATTCCCGTATTTCCGCCGCCGATTACAGCAACACGTTTGCCGGCAAGGTCAATTTTTTCGCCGGCCTTAATCGCACCCAGAAATTCCAAGGCGCCCCAAAGGCCATCAAGTTTTCCACCTTTGTGTAAACTCTTTGATTCCCATAATCCCATTCCGATAAAAGCCGCATCGAAACCTTCTGCCATTATCTTATCGAGATTATAATTAGCGGTAAGAGCTTTTCCGAAACGAAATTCAAGATTCTTTTCCGGAGCCGATTCGAATATCGCTTTAAGCTCATTTTCAAGACTCATACCCTGTTTTTCGCGGGCAATGACACCTTTTACCATACCGCCTGATTCGTTCCTTGCTTCGAAAACTGTTATCTTGTGGCCCGACTCAACGAGTCTTGCCGCACAAGACAGTCCTGCCGGTCCTGCGCCGATAACAGCAACTTTTTTGCCGGTTTGTTTAGCCGGTATCCGCAGTTTCGACCAGCCATTCCTGTTAGCCTGAACTGCCAGATACCGCTGAATATCCGATATAGACATTCCCATATCGCCGAGGAAGTTCTGCATACAGCTGCCTTCGCAAAGGTCCTGTGTCGGACACAGCCATGCGCAGATTTCCGGCAATATATTCGCTTCTCTAATAACTTCGTAAGCGCCTTTGTCGTCGCCATCGAGGAACAGTTTGATAAATTTCGGGATATCGATTCCTGCCGGGCAGGCTCTCTTGCAGGTTGCGTCGCCGCATTCACGGCAGGCATCAGCAAGACGAACAAGATTTGTTCTGTCGCCCATTCTGCCGCGCTCATATATCGGGCCGTAAACTTTATTGTCGCGAACTACGCAACCCGCCATTCCGCCGTCGCGCATAATCTGCGTGCAACCGCTGCAGCCGATACAGCATTTGTCCGGGTCCATTCGGCCTTTTTTAATTATGTCGTATGGAAAATCAGGATAGGCAAAACTCATTCTGCCTGCGCCGACGACGGTAACTCTGCCGTTCTTTTTGCTCGCTGCGCCGACATAAGGCAATAGCGACCGCAGCCAGCTATAGCCTGTGCCGACTACGACAAGATTCGGCGCGGCTTTTTGAATTTCCGCGGTAATATTGAGAATCCTCGCAAGAGCAATCATCGGATGCTCTGGTGACTCATAGGCGCCGAGAATCGGCTCATTAAACGGCCTGCCCATATGCGGGCTGTAATATGGATTGCCGACTGTTGTATTAATAAATTTCACACCTCTGTCTTGCAGGAGTTTGAGCAGTTTTTTCGGTTCAGTAAAATCAGGTTTGGTATAATCGTTCTTATCAACCCCCCAGCCGTACGGATACGGTATCGCATCATACATTGGAAAACGCGTGGTAACTAATTTGTCTTTGCCCAGTCTTGCTTGAATCTTTTCGATAATCTCAAGCAGAATCCTTGTGCGGTTCTCAAAACTGCCGCCGTATTTGCCGGGGCGATTGAAGCAGGCAAAAATTTCATTTATCAGATAGCCGTGACAGGACTTTATATCAACAGCGTCAAATCCCGCTTCAAATGCTATTTGAGCAGCCTCGACAAAACGCTCCTGAAGCTGGTCAAGATATTCATCGGTTGCAACAGGCCAATCAGGGGCGAGATTCTTTTTGGCATTTGCGTTCGGCGGATACTGTGGAACCATTACATCTCTGTATGGGTCGTGCTGCGGAATTATCGGCTCAGAGATGCCTTTCGGTTTTGAATATCTTCCGCTGTGAGTAAGTTGTGCTACGATAATCGGATTATGGTTTTTGCCCCATCGCTGATAAGCGGCCGTACGAGCCTGTTTTATCATATCTTTAAATGTTTCTTTGCTGTCTTCATTGAACCAGAGCTGGCGTGGATTAGCCCTTCCTTCCGAGACTACCGCTATCGCTTCAGACCAAATGATACCTGCGCCGCCGGCGGTAAAACGTTTGTAGCGTCGGAAAGTCAACGGCCCGGGCCGGCCCTGGTTGTCGCCGTCGCAGCCTTCCATTGCCTGTGTCGCAAGAGAATTCGGCGCTGTAAGCCTGCCGACTTTTACAGGCTGAGCTAAAATCGAAATGTCCTGACTTGTTTCAATTTTGACTGAAAGCGAATTGGCGAGTTTGCGCAATTGCTCAACGCTGCTTAAGTCAAAATCCCATAAATTTTGTTTCTTCGGTCTGATTCTTAATAATGTTTCCATAATTCCTGTTTTCTAAATGGGGGTCTGTAAAAACGCTTAACGATAGAAGTCTAAAGGAAATCCGCACTTTTGTCTTCGTAAAAGCGGAAATTGTGTATTTGCATTTTCGGCAATTTTTCTTGAAATTTACTAAAATACTGTTATAATAATCAGTTATGGAAAGTGAAAATGGGCAAAAATGGCATATTTTCAATCCGGACGTAAATCTGCCGGACTATGGAGTGCTGGTCGAAAGTCATATAGAAAGGCCGGCAGCCGCAAATGTCGCGCACAGACACAACCATCCGAGTATTCTCTATGTGGTATCAGGACAGGGGCTTTTCGAATCGGACAACAAAAAATTCTCCGTCAACGCCGATTCAGTTATTACCCTTGAAAAAGAAAAAATTCACCGGCTGTCGGACAAGCCGCGAAAAGCTATGACCGTATTTTCTATTTACTTCGACACGGCTGCCGCAGACTTGAACAAATACATAATCGACTATCTGCTTTCCTCAACGGAACCTTTTACGCTGCCGTTGTATTATTCTGAAGATATTAAAAGATACCTGAGGCAGATTCTATATGAACAGAACACCAAACGGCCGGGATACAAATTGTCAATAAAACAACATCTGAATTTGATTATACTGCAAATCTACAGGACTAAAATAGAACGGCGGGGACAAAAAATTTCTGAAAAGATGCCCTCCGGCAGTGAAAGAGTAAAAGATGTAATAGATTTTATCGCTCAAAACTGCCACGAACAATACGGTCTTGCGGATGCGGCAAGATTGGGCAATGTATCGCAGAGACAATTTACAAATCTGTGCAGGAACCTGACAAGACAGAGTTTCATAAAATTTTTGAATTCGATAAGATGTCAAAAAGCCGCTGACCTGCTTAAACAGACCAACAAATCAGTATCTGCCATTGCCTTCGAGGTCGGCTATGAGGAACTGTCAACCTTCTATCGGGCATTCAAGAGAATTTATAAAACTTCGCCGATACAATTTAAAACTATGTCTGAAAGATAGACTTCGCTCAATCAAAACGAGCGGCGGTCGGAAATTTTTTATAACCTTTTAAGCTGAATTTCTTCGACTTTTTCGCCCATTCCGCACCCACCTCTGAAAACAGTTTGCCTTTTTCATGGGCATCTTTCAAAATACGGTCAATATCCTTGATTACCGTCTTAATCGTATCGCCGCCCGGCTCGCTCTGCTTGGAATAGGTCAGGTATTTCTTGTCAATAGAATGTGGATACTCGCCGCAGGATTCAAATGCACCGTTTACAGCAAGCATAAACGGTCTGCAGGTCTCAAGAGTTACAAGATAAGGCTTTCCGTTGTCATGGCAATCGGCCAGTATTTTAAGCATATTGACACGTTTCTCAACGGGGTCATCGATTTTCTCAACTTCGCCATTAGCTAATGTTATTGTCGCTTTGCAGAATGCTGCATACTCAATTTTCGCCTTCTCGCATTCGATAATAACTGATGTATCTATCTTCGTATCAGAACAGAGCGTAGTATTAAACAGAACCTCAATACCTTTATCAGTAATAATTCTAAGGCTGCTGGTATCTTCGCTTTCGATATTATGGGCGTGATATAATTCGGCTTCGATACTTACAGGCTCGGCCATCCGGCCGGCCTTATCGGAGGTAAGGTAAAGCTGGTCTGCGAGCATATGAGCAAGAGGATTATTGATTGTGCCGTCAAGAATCCAATCGCCATCTAAACGAAGTTTGCCTGCCCAGTTACTGCGGCTGTAATACGAATCAAATCTCGGCCAGCCGGCCATACCCTTTACTCGTTTTACCTTGCCGTAACGACCCTCTACAATTCGTTTTTTCAATTCCTGTACAATCGTTGAATGAAGATATTGAAACGCGACAGGGACTTTTTTCCCATGCTGCGATACATATTTAATCAATTCGTCAAGCTCCTGAATGATGGCCACAGGAGGCTTCTCAAGAAAAACGTCAAAGCCGGCATCTATACACTTTTTGGTCAGGTTAAAATGCGTGTTAATCGGTGTTGGAACATATATCACATCCGCTGCCCCTTTAACTTTTTCAATCAGTTGGTCAGCATTGTCGTAAACCGGAATACCTTTCTCCTGGCAGGCAGCTCTTCCGGGGGACTTCCTTGCAGGATTACTCGTAACCGCTACTATTTTGATTTTCTCCGGTATCTCCCATATCCACTTCATCAAATTAAACGCATAACCGCCCGCACCTATCATTGCTAACTTAACCATAGTATTACTCCATTTATTTTGACGTTAATATTTAGGAAAACCTTGGTATCTAATACTTTTATTTTATCCCAACGTCAACTAAAATTTCTGCTTTATACCATTATATCCCTTCTAAATTTCTACAACTAAAATGAAATATAACAACTTATAAAATAACAAGTTACTAAAATTGATCTTTGAAGAAACAGAAAAATATTTGACTTTTTATGAATTTATATTCATAATATGAATAGATATTCTGGTTCCAAATACTAATTCAAAACAGTAAATCAAGAGTCAAAATATGACTAATAAAACTATTATATATCATAAGATATTTAAAATTAAAGACTTATACAAGTTAAGTCGTGTGGTAAACCAGCCGAAAAGACTATTAAATTAGGAGCAAACGATATGACACAGACAACGCTAACCCGAAAGGAACGGGAGAAAATAAGGCATAAAGAAGAAATTCTAAAGGCTGCTCTGAATCTTTTCTCCAGCAAGGGTTTTCATAACGTCTCTATGCAGGATGTTGCCGCTGAGTCAGAATTTGCCGTCGGCACTCTCTACAATTTCTTCCAGAGTAAGGAACAGCTTTTCACAGAACTGCTAAACGATTGTGCTGAGAAAATTTATCAACTGCTCTGGCCGATTCTGGAAAACAAACAGCGAGAAGATGAAAAAATAAGAACATTCATAAAAGCACACGGGAAATTAGCGGAAGAAAATATCAAATTCATAAAGCTGTATGTTTCGGAATACGGCGACTTAACGCCTGTTCAAAGACCCCCTGCAAAAGAGGCAGAAGAAATTAAATCGGTTTTATACAAAAAACTCGAAGATACAATCGAATCTGGAATAGACAAAAAAATCTTTCGCCCCGTGGATTCCGAAACCATGACCCTGGCAATGATAAGCACTATTCAATCTTTCATCCTTGAATCCTCAAAGGATTTTATAAAAGCTCAGGTTGAGAAAGGTCTGGCAAAGATTGAACATCTGTTTCTTGACGCACTGCTGCTCTCGGAGAATCGCCATAATGATTAAAACAGCAAAAAACATATCGTTTGTTATTTGTCTGTTTTTGCTCCTGTTTGCCGGCTGCAAAAGTTTTAAAGGTCAGGAAATAAGAGAAAAAAATGCCAAAGATTACCAGCGAGACCTTGCAGCGGAAACAAACAATGTGTTATCAAAGAAAGCGGCTTTTGACCTGAACGACTGTATTCAAACCGCACTGGAAAATAATCTGCAGATAAGGGCTTCAAAAATTCAGCAGCAGATAGCGAAACTCGAAAGAAAAATCTCGTTTGCTGCTTTTCTGCCTACGGTGAATCTCGATTATCAATACACAAGCTGGGACAGGCAGCCGAGAATCAAAACAGCTACAACCACAATGGCTACGCACGACAAGACGGTAAAGGAAATCACGTGGCAATTTCAGATGTCTATATTCGACCCGTCAACGTGGTTCTTATACGCGATGCACAAAAGAGGCGAAGAAGTCGCCCAGTTAGTCACAAAATACACCAGACAGATGACTACGCTGGAAGTTATTATTGATTATTATCACTGCTTAACACTGCAGCAGGTTCAGCAGGCTATGCAAAGCCAGCTCAACGCCACTGAAGAACTGGAAAAGGAAATCGGCGAACTTTTTAATGAAGGACTCGTTACGCAATGGCAATATCAGCAGGCTCAGGTAATGACCCTGGCGAGAAAAACCGAGCTGAACCACATACAATACTCAATCAAACAGGCCAATGGCGATTTGCTCGTTTCAATGGGTTTATCACCATTGGCTGATATTTCACTAAATACCGAACAGCCGCTGAGCGAGCCGAATGAACCTCTCGAAGATTTGGTATATAAAGCGCTGATTGAAAACCCGCAGCTTCAAATCGCCGACCGCAACGTTGCCATTGAAGAAGAAAAAGTCAAAGTCGCTCTGGCCGCATTCCTGCCGAGACTGACAATCTTCGCGAACAGGGGAAATACTTCAGATTCGTTCCAGCTTTATCAGGACTTCTGGACATTCGGACTGACGGGAACTATGGCTATATTCAACGGATTTGCCAATATAAACGAATATAAAGCGGCAAAGGAAAGAAGGAAGGCATCGTTTATCGAAAGAGAACAGGAAACTCTTACCCTGATACTTGAAGTGTTCAAGGCACATCTGAACCTTCAAAACGCTAAAGACCAGGCGGTGCTTGCCCAGAAATCTTTCGATGCCGCTTCAAAACATTTCGATGAAACTAACGAAAAATGGAAGGAAGGACTGGTGCAAAGCTCGGAAATGCTTAACGTCCTTGCCGAAAAAGATAACGCGCAAATGGAGTTGATGAACAGTAACTTTCAGCTTCAGGTATGTATCGCCACACTGCACAACCTGATGGGCACAACCGATACGCAGGGCGAGGTAAAATAACTATGGAAACGACAGAACAAAATACAGAACAAAAGCCAAAAAAATTCAATACCGAAAGAATAATTATTATTGTTATGGCAATTATAATTATCGCTTTGGCAGTCTATTTGGCAGTTTATCATAAAATGAAAACAAATAGAGATTCTGCCAACCAGCCGAAAATTGAAGAGCCGAAAATTGCTGTCGTTGCAGCGCCGGTAACCACAAGAACCTTTGAAAGAACAGTGAATATACAGGGAAATCTCGAATCGAAAAATTTCGCACTTGTTTCGCCGAGGATCGCGGGGACCATTGAAAAGTTTTTTGTCGATGAAGGCAACAATGTTATTGCAAATGAAAGCAAACTGTTTGCCACCGATTCGGTCGCACTGCAGCAGGTCGTTGAGATTCGCAAAAAACTGCTTGATATCGCAAACAGCACCGAAAAACAGGCACAGGCCAATCTGGAAAAAACTCAGGCTGATTTCAACAAAGCCGAAATAGACTACAACCGATTCAAAAGACTTTATGAAAAAAAGGCGGTTACCGCCGACGCTTTTGAACAGCAGGAATCGCTATACAAACAGCTTATTGCCGCCATAACATCAGCTAAGGCGGACATAGATTTGACTAAAGCAAATATTGAGAAAGCAAAGGCAGACCTTGCCATAGCCGAAAAAGACCTGGCGGACACGATAGTTTATGCCCCGATTACCGGCAAAATCAGCCAGAGGTTCAAAGAGCCCGGCGAAATGGGAAGGCCGGGAGAGCCTGCTGTCCGTATTGATGATAATATCATTATCGACACAAGTGCGTTCCTGCCGGCCCAGTATTATCCGGAAATAACAGAAGGCCAAACCAAAATGAAAATCAGTGTTTCCGGGCGGGACCTCGGCGAACACGATATTTATTACAAAAGTCCGACAATAAATTCAAAACTGCGAACATTTGAAGTCAAATGTCTGCTCGACAATCCGGCTCAAACAATCGCGGCAGGCGAAATGGCAGAAATCAGTGTTGTTCTCGAAACCAGAAAAGGACTGGCAGTGCCGACGGAATCAATTCTGCGAAGGGAAGAGCAATTTGTTATTTTTGTCGTCAGAGACGGAAAAGCCCATCAGGTTCAGGTAAAAAAAGGCATCGAAAACAATGGCTGGACAGAGGTTGTAAGCAGCGAACTAAACGAGCAAAGTGTGGTTGTAACAATGGGGCAGAATATGCTCGACGAAGGCAAAGCAGTATCAGTTCAGAAGGGAAATGAATAATGTTTCTTTCCGACTTTTCTATAAAAAGGCCCGTTGCGATGAGCTGTCTGATTATCGGCCTGTCGCTGCTTGGTTTTAACGCCTATCGCAAAATGGGCCTGGAGCTTATGCCCAAAGTCGATGTTCCATACATCACAATAACCACAGTATATCCGGGAGCAAGCCCGGAACAGATTGAAACGGACGTCGCCAAAAGAATTGAAGACCAGGTTGTTACTATCGACGGCCTTAAACACGTCAACTCTTCCTGTATGGAAAATGTCTGCCAGACTATGCTCGAATTTAATCTCGGTGTTAATGTGGACATCGCCGCGACGGATGTCCGCGAAAAACTTGACCTTATTAAAACAGACTTTCCTGAAGATGTCGAAGACCCGAAAATCCTTAAATTCGACATCAACGCACAGCCTATCATCTATCTGGCCCTGACAGGAGAATTGCCGCTCGATGAATTATACGATTATGCGAATAACGAACTGAAAGACCGGCTGACTGTTATATCAGGCGTAGCTGAAGCGGAGCTCATCGGCGGAAACATACGGCAGGTGCATATCGTTCTCGACAGGGACAAACTTGCCGCAAAAGGTCTGTCAAGCCTCAATGTTATCAAAGCGGTCAGGGAAGGCATTAAACTAATTCCATCAGGCCGCATACAGGAAAAAGGCACCGAATACGGCGTCAAGGTTGACGCTGATTACTATAATATCAGAGATATTGAATCGCTGCTGATAATAAGCGAAGACGGCCAGCGTTGCTATGTTAAAGACATTGGAAAAGTTGAGATGAGCACCAAAGAAGTGCGTCAAAAAGCCTTCATTGATGGAAAGCCGGCAATATATATAAAAATCATTAAAAAGGCCGAATCAAACGCCGTCAAAGTCGTGGATGCCGTCAGAACAGCAGTTGATAAACTTCATAAGGAACTGCCGGGCGGAATGGACCTCGTATGGTTCAACGATGAAGGCACATTTATCAAAGCAAGCGTTGAAAGCGCATGGAGCGATATATTGCAGGGTATAGCTCTTACCGCATTGATTCTATTCTTCTTTCTTTATAATATCCGCTCAACAATTGTTATTGCTGTAACAATGCCGCTCACCATCGTAATCGGCTTGTTCTTTATGCAATTCCTCGGATACACGCTCAATATTTCAACACTGCTGGCAATAGGCTTGTCGATAGGCATTCTGGTTACAAACTCCATCGTAGTTATGGAGGCCATTGTTGACAGGCTCAATAAGACAAAAGACCCTAAAGAAGCCGCCCGGCTGGGAACCGCTGAAGTTCTTATTGCAGTTGCCGCCAGTGCAGGCACAAATGTTGTCGTGCTTTTTCCAATCGCGATGATGGGCAGCAGAATCGGACTCTTTATGAAGCCGCTGGCGCTGACAATGCTTATTATGAATGTCGTTTCCTTGTTTATATCTTTTACACTGACGCCGCTGCTTTGCTCCATAATTCTCAAGCCCCGGCCGGAAAAGAAAACTATTCTTATGCGAGTGGAAGGCGGCTTTAACTATTTTCTGGATGCGGTAACTGAAAGCTATAGAAGACTGCTGACCTTTAATGAACAGCATAAGCCTGTCGCAATTGCTATCGTCCTTGTTACGATAGTTATGTTCGCTCACTCATTAAAACTCGCCAAAAAAGTCGGATTCGGTTTCTTCGCCAATCCAGACAGAGGACAAGTTTATGTCAAACTTGAATATCCGACAAGATACGACCTTGATTTGACGGTAAAACGCGTTCACGCCGCCGAACAAAAACTAAAAGACCTGCCGGAACTAAAGCATACCCTTACAGCTATCGGCAGAGTCGAAGGCCACATTGGCCAGGCATCAGAAGGCGTTTATCTTGCGCAACTGCTGCTTAAATTCTCTGAACGAACCGAGCGGCAGCAAACAATTCAGCAGCTTATGGAATTAACAAGGCAAAGACTGGCAAATTATCCGGAATGCATCATTACGGTTACTCAGGCTTCGATTATCGGCGGACAAGCGCAGGATATAGAACTTGAAATTTCAGGGCCGGAGCTTGCCGAACTTGATAAACTTGCGCTGATGACAAAAGAAATGGCAACCACAGAAAAAGGCTATCTCGACACGGACACAACCGTCCGTCCCGGCAAACCGGAATTGAGAGTCCTGCCGAACAGGGCTGTGCTTTCCGACATTGATTTTGCCGCGACAAGTCTCGGCGCAACTCTTAGAGCGAATATCGAAGGAATCGAGTGCGGCACATTTAAAAAAGGCGCTCGAAATTACGACATCGTCGTAAAATTCGAGAAAAAAGAGGGAAAAGAGCAGGTCGAACAATTTCTCTTTCCCGGCACGCCGGGAAAACCTCTGCTGTTGACGACACTCGGCGATATTCAGCAGAAAACCGTTCCTATTCAGATTACAAGAAAAGACAAACAGCGAATCTCGAAATTATTGGCAAGTCCTTCCGCCGCAAAACCGCTCGGTATCGCGGTCGCTGAACTAAGCAAGCAGCTCGACGAAAGTGGAAAACTGCCTCCCGGCTATGATTATTTCTTTGGAGGTGTTGCCGAGGTTATGGGTGAGGCAGTAGTTGGATTCGGAGAGGCCGCTCTCATTGCAGCATTGTTGTGCTATCTTACAATCGCGGCAATGCTCGAATCGTTCAAACAGCCATGGCTTATTCTCGTAACTCTGCCGCTGGGCATAATCGGAACTGTATGGGGGCTGGTGCTCACCGGCGAAAGTATGTCAATGTTCGTTATGATGGGAATGGTTATGATGATTGGCATTGTTGTCAATATCGCCATTTTGATTATGGACCAGTTTAATGTCCACGTCAAAGAAGGCGTTCCGATTCATAAAGCGATGATTAGCGCGGCCTGCGAAAGATTCAGACCGGTTGCTATGGTAACTCTGGCGGCTGTGCTTGGTATGCTGCCGCTGGCGACCGGAAGAGGAATCGGCTCAGAGATGAGAAATGGCGTCGGCATAGCGTCCGTCGGCGGCCTGCTTATCTCCGGCATCCTGACTCTTATTCTTATACCGATATTATATGATTTGTTTACCCGCAAGAAATCGCCGAAACAGTAAACATAATTTGAGAATTATAGTATATGCTGCACTACAAAGACAGAAAACGAAATATTCAGATAATAACCTTAAACCCGGTATTCGCATCGGATGTCTGCGACAGACTCCATAGTTACCCCGGACTGGAATCGGTGGAAATACTGCTGCCGGGTAATAGCAATTCCGGCATAAAAGTTGAAGACATTGAAAAGCTGGCTCACGATACCACGAACTCAGCAATATTAATATTCGATGTCTCCAGTTGGTCGAAAATCAGGCTTCAGCATGCCTTTAGCGATATAATCAGGTTTAATCGGCCGGATTTCAATGAAAACTGCTATTCCGTCGTTATAGGCGATTTGCCAATAGAGTATATAAAAGACGAAAAACTGCGCAATTTTCATTCTTACCTTTCTGATATCAGAGTTGATTTCAATCCGGCTGTTTGCTTTATCACCCCTCTTTTTATTTACAGCCCGGAAGAAAAACAGTTAATTATGACAAATCCGGATAATCCTTTTCCCCAGAAAATACCACAGCGTTTCGGCAAATACTTCGAGGAGAAAGAATTGCCTTCTGTAAGACAGATATCGGCTTTTTTCAGGGCTGCCGAAGTTGCGAATGATAAAAAACTGAAGAAAAAAAAGAAAAGACAAGCGGTTTTAAAAAAATTATATATCAGGATGATGGAGGAAAATTTTCCCTCTATGAAAGAGCTGTTTACAAAAGGATTGACAAAGGAAGGATATTCTATGCCGGGAGAATCGCTTAAAGTTAATTTGTATCCTTTTTTCTTCGAAAAATGGGTATCGGATTTAATGAGTAAAGCCGAATCGATAATTTAATTAATGAGGATTAAATTATAACGCTGCTCCTCTTCATATTCAGCAATAATCCGCTTGCAATATCCACAATCTGTTTGTAAATTAAACAAGAGCTTTAATCAGCCGGAGGAGTGGCCGAGCGGCTTAAGGCGGCGGTCTTGAAAACCGTTGTACCGAAAGGTACCAGGGGTTCGAATCCTCTCTCCTCCGTTTTTTACCTGCCGGCTCCTTGGCCATGCAGATTTCCAAATGGCCATAAGATATGTCCAGAATATTTCTGCGAGAAGAGATTGAATAATTGAAAATAGCAAAAATTTAGTGTATTTTAATCAAAATTTGCGAAGTTTAGCTCTTTGTTTACAAGGACTTAACGATTAACAGCAAATGGCTAAAGTCCGCTAATTTAATATCTTATGAATGAAATTTTGCGCACAGTGCCAAAATATCCTTGATAGCAGTTGTAACTACCTTTATTTACAGCAGGTTACAACTTATTTAAACAAATTTCCTTTTTTGATTCTGCCTTTGCCATATCGGAAAAAGCTTGACTTATATAGTAAAATATGTTTGAATATTTACCAAGAGTTAGATTGAAACGCTATGCTCTAAGGAGGAAACGTTGATGTTGCTATATTTGAATGGCGAAAAGCCATTGTGTTTGGTTTTTATGTGGGTTTCGCTGTGCGCGCTTGTGGCACTTCTTATCGACAAGTCAGCAACGACTTTTCCAATCCTACAAGGTTTCGGTTCGGCGGTAATAGACATTTCTCGTGTCCCCAATTACAGTAAAACAGGGATAGAGTATTATTACCGGAAAGGCCGGACCAAAAATTAGTGGTGTTATTTCTACAAGGCCAATCCAATCCAGCCACATGGAAAGTGGAAGAGACGGCAGATAGTAAAAACTGCACAATTCGGCCTTGATTTTCCTGCAGGGATGCGAGCATATAGGTTTGTGCATTGTGCGCAGCCGGTGCTGGAATTTGGTCTATCTAACAAATAAATATTTAGGAGGATGGAAGTGATGAAACGGTTATTAACAACAGCTAAAGCAAAAACAATTATTAGTTCGCTGGTCTTATGCGCTATGGTAACTGCTGCTTTTGTTACACCTGCAAGCGCCTATGACTATAGGGCAAAGTTCCTGCAGGAAGCTCAATGGCTTACCACTCAGCAGGCCGCCAGCGGTGGAATAGTAGAAGGTGAGGATTATACCTCCGTTGTCGAAACAGACAACACACAAGAAGCAATATGGATATGGTCACGCTATGCCGAATTAACCGGAGACTATACTACCTATCAAACAAGAATAAATAATGCCTGGACTTACTGCCTCGCAAACCCGGCATGGCTTGAAGGCGGCTCTCTCACAACTCCATTGCCATATTACAGCACGTATAACATTGGTTGGGGTCTGCTGGCCGAGATGAAATACAGACATGTTTACTTAGGCAAGGCTGGATACGTTGACCATTCATCCTATGCAACATCATGCGCAAACGCCCTGGTTAACTATACCCCCAGCACCACTGCCACTACAGATGTTTTGTGCACCGGAATTGCCTGTGGTGCCCTTTATCAATATGGTGTAGATATTAGCAGTACCACATACAAAAACAGGGCTGTTGTTCTCGGAAATAACGTTAAAACATGGCTTGAAGGCAGCCCCGCTGCCAGATTTAAGGCGGAAAGCTGGGCGATTTCAGCCGGCGTTACCGTTTGGGGAGTTCTGAACTCATACTATCAAGACCCAAATTATTCGAGCGGAGCGGCTGCCTGGGCGGAAACCGCAAACACATATATGCCTCCTAACGCGGGGCAGGACAACGCGACCAACAACTATGAATATGGTATGGATGGATGGTATGCCTGGGGGCATTACGCTGTCAGTCAATACCGAGGCGCTGATTCATTCACTAAGTACAATAATGTCATCGATAAAATCTTAGATTCTGATAACGATCACGATGGCGGCAACCGCCAGGGTCTTACTTATGCCGATACTTCGGATTATGCCTGGGCCACGAATATACCGCATTTTGGCGTAAACTATGGTCTAATCGGAACGACGAATTATACTATTTCCGGTACGATAACATCGGGCGGTTCGCCCCTCGCCGGCGTAGTGATGAGAGGACTGCCCGGCAACAACCTTACCGACGCGAACAGTTGGCCTACTACCGACGCGAGCGGTTTTTATACAACTTTGGTTCCTGCCGGTTTCTACGGCACAGTAACACCTGCAAAGGTCGGATATTCGTTCACGCCGGCCAATATGACATACAGCAATTTATCATCTAGTTATACAGCTCAAAATTATACCGCAGCGACCAGTTCCTATGTTCAATTCTTAGATTCATGGGTAACAGGTACGACTCACACAAAAGTAACAGGCACTAATCGTGCATTGGTCTTTGTTGCACATGCCGAGAGTAGTACTGCATCAAATCTGACTGGTGTAACCTATGGCGGCCAGGCAATGACAAAGATCACAGATAAGATTATAGGTTCATATGTATATGTTGCGGCATTTATCCTTAGC
>JBAVNP010000306.1:0-16458 GCA_049691175.1 Sedimentisphaerales bacterium | reverse complement strand
CTCATCGATTGAGCGCAGCCTTTGCCGACATCGCCGTAACCGCAAACAACAACGCATTTGCCGGCAACCATAACGCCGGTCGCTCTCTTCAGACCGTCGGCGAGTGATTCGCGGCAGCCATAGAGATTATCGAACTTCGATTTGGTTACCGAATCGTTGACATTAATCGCCGGGAACAGAAGCGAACCATATTTTTGCATTTGATAAAGCCGGCCTACTCCCGTCGTTGTTTCTTCCGAAACGCCTTTGATTGCCTTTGCGATTTTTGTCCATTTTTGCGGATTTTCGGCAAAGCCCTTTTTTAGATAATTCATAATTATCTGCATTTCGTGATTGTCGCAGGGCTTTTCCAAAAGCGCCGGGTCTTTTTCAATTTTGACGCCTTGGTGAATGTAAAGCGTCGCATCTCCGCCGTCATCGACGATTAAATCCGGTCCGCCGCCGTCCGGCCACAAGAGCGCCTGCTCCGTGCACCACCAGTATTCCTCAAGCGATTCGCCCTTCCATGCAAAAACCGCTGCGAGTTTTTCTTTTGCTATTGCCGCCGCTGCGTGGTCCTGCGTGCTGAAGATATTGCACGATGCCCATCTGACTTTTGCGCCTAATTCGACAAGCGTTTCAATCAGCATCGCAGTCTGAATTGTCATATGCAGAGAGCCGGTGATTTTCAAACCTTTCAGCGGCTTTTGGCTGCCGTATTTGGCGCGGATTGCCATAAGGCCCGGCATCTCGTTTCGGGCAAGGTCTAATTCTTTTCTGCCCCACTCGGCCAAAGATATATCAGCAACCTTGTATGGCAGATTTGGGTCGTACTTCAATATATTCATCTGTTTTTCCTTCTTTTCTACGGTCTCAACTTTACCCATTTTAAACTCCTATAATTTGACATAAATATAAACAAAAATCGCTTTTTATGCAAGCATTCAAAAATCGCAGGACTATTTGCTTGACATAAAAGGGATATTTTGATATACTTTACACTGATAATATGGCTCAGAATCATTTTAACTATCGTTTTGGTTGGTGGTGGCCTGTTAGATAACTGACAGGTTGTGAGCCTTAGTACACCTAAAAACTTAAATAATATATAAATTCACGGCCTGTCGGTAGCGACAGGCCGTTTTTTTATGTATATTATGTAGTTTAAGAGAAAAATACGATGGAATTAAACCAGAAAATTTACGAGGCAAAAACAGGACAGATTATCCCGCTTGTCCGGCAGATTGATATTGCCGAGCCGGTCGATTTCTTCGCAAAATTAAGTGATTACGGCAGAAAACAGCACTGCTGCCTGCTCGAATCAAAAGACCATCTGGCACAGGCCGGACAGGGTGAATTGACATTCGGCACGGCAAACCCGGCTCTGTATCTGTCCGGTAAAGGCAGCGATTTTCAAATCGTTGCGCTAAGCCCGACCGGAAAAAGAATGATAAAATATTTTTCAACAACCGCTCGCGAAAGGTTTAACTTCTGTAAGGAAATAAATTTTGAAGAAGAAAAAATTACAGGAAAACTTAATCTCGACCACGATATCATTGATGAACAATCCCGACTAAAAGCCGTAAATCAGATGAATGTTATCAGGGCTGTCAATTTCGCCTTTGAGCTTTCGGGAAAACCTTTCCGCGTAACGTGCGGACTTCTGGGCGCGATAAGCTACGACTTTATCGACCAGTTTGAAAAACTTCCGCCAAATAAATCCGCCCTGCTTGATGTGCCGGACTATGAAATGTATTTCGCGGACAATATTTTTCTGATGGATCATAAAACCGGCGACGCCTTCGTAATTGTCAACGCTATAATAACCGACGGCGACAGAAAAGAGATTGCGGCAGATGTGGAAAATTGTTTCGATTATTATTTCAAAACCGCCAAAGCCCCATTGCCAAACAAGCAAAAATACACCGGTCCCCTACCCAATGGCGGCACAGATACCGAGCAGCCTGAATATGAAAATATGGTTCGGACCGCACAAAAGCATATCGTTGACGGCGATATCTTTCAGGTAGTCCCCAGCAGGACAATCATAGAGCCTTGTCCTGATGAGCCGCTCGATGTTTATAAAAGACTCAGGCAGCTTAATCCTTCGCCTTATATGTTTTATCTTAATACGCCAAGTACAATTCTGACCGGTGCGAGTCCCGAACTTAATCTGCGGGTAAGCGGAACAAAGAATAGACAAGTTGAAATCAGACCAATCGCGGGAACAAAGCCTCGCGGCAGAGTCAACGGAAAAATCGACCCCGATACCGATTTCAGATATGAAGCGGAATTGAAACTCGACCATAAGGAGCTTGCCGAGCATATGATGCTTGTCGATTTGGCCAGGAATGATATTGCCCGTGTCGCTAAAAAAGGCTCGCGCGTGGTTACCGAACTGCTGGTCGCTGAAAAATACGAATCTGTAATGCATCTCGTCAGCAACGTCAAAGGAACTCTCAGCGACGAGCTTGATGCGTTAAGCGCATATCTTGCGACAATGAATATGGGCACGCTTACAGGCGCGCCGAAAATCGAGGCGATGAAAATTATCCGCCGGCTCGAAAAAAACAAACGCGGCTACTATGGCGGAGCGGTAATGTATCTGACCGTTGACGGACAATTCGACAGCTGCATAACCATACGTGCACTGCAGGTTAAAGACCACGTCGCTTATATCAGGGCAGGAGGCGGCGTTGTTTATGACAGCGTGCCGAAAACAGAATTCCAGGAAACACAGCACAAGGCGAATTCCTGCTTAAAAGCGGTAAGAGGAATATGAAAATGGAAAATAAAAACCCCAAAGTTTTGTTTATAGATAATTTCGATTCGTTTACTTACAACCTTGTCGATGACTTTTGCAAAAGAGATTGTGTTGCGAAAGTCTATCGCGCCGATACGCCTTTGGAAAATCTTAAAAAAATCGCGGAACAATTCAATCCCGACCTGCTGGTGATTTCGCCCGGCCCCGGCACACCCGCCAACGCAGGTGTTACCATTGAAGCGATTGGTTATTTCAAAGACAAACTTCCGATATTCGGCGTATGTCTCGGCCATCAGGCAATCGTCGAGTATTTCGGCGGCACTGTCAGCCACGCACCAAAAGTTATGCACGGAAAGGCCTCGAAAGTAGCTCACAACGGCAGGGGAATCTTCGAAGGCGTTGAAAATCCTCTCCAAGCCGGCAGGTATCACAGCCTTTGTGCCGTTAAAGTGCCGGATTGTCTCGAAGTAACCGCGCAATACGACGATATCGTGATGGGGATAGAGCACAAAGAAAAACCAATTTTCGGCGTGCAGTTTCATCCGGAAAGTATCCTTACGCCGACAGGCGGAAAAATAATACAGAACCTTTTAAAAATTTCACTGACTAAAAGGAGAGAATCGCAATGACAAAAATAACTGAATATCTTGAAATCCTTCTCGAAGGCGGCGACCTCAAATACGAGCAGGCAAAAGAGCTGCTGGACACGGTCTTCAAAGGCGAAGTCGCGGAAGTTCAGATTGCAGCGTTTCTGGCCGCAATGAGAATGAAAAAAGCCACACCCGGCGAATTCGCGGGACTGGCTCAATCGCTTAGAAACCACGCTGTAAAGGTCAACACTAAAATTACCAACCTTGTCGATACCTGCGGCACCGGCGGTGCGCCACTCAAAACTTTTAACGTTTCCACGGCAGCGGCGATTGTAGCCGCAGGCGCAGGCGCTTATGTCGCAAAGCACGGCAATCGAGGCATCACAAGCAGATGCGGCTCAGCCGATGTGCTCGAAGCCCTCGGCGTTAAAATCGACTGCCCTGCCGATGTCGTTGCGGAATGTATTGAAAACGCGCACATAGGCTTTATGTTTGCTCCGCTATATCACCCGGCAATGAAATTTGTTCAGCCTATAAGAAAAAGTCTCGATTTCCGCACCGCCTTTAACATCCTGGGGCCGCTTGCCAACCCGGCCGGCGCTCAGGCACAGGTAATGGGTGTGCCGGAAGAATCGCTGCTGGACAGAATAGCGGAAACCTTCAGAATTCTCGGCACAAGACGGGCTATGATAGTGCACGGTGCAGGCCTTGACGAAATAAGCATCACGGCCGTTACAAAGGTAGTTGAACTTACGGACAAAAAGAAAATTTCGTATGAAATTCATCCGAAAGATTTTGTAAGTTCTTCGCCGAAAATGGCCGAGCTTGTCGGCAGCAACGCTGAATTCAATGCCAAAATGATTAAGGATGTTCTGTATGGCAAAAACAAAGGCGCCGCCAGGGATATGATATTGCTCAACTCCGCCGCCGCGATAATGGTCGCAGGCATCGCTGACGACCTGAATTCAGGCGTGAAAAAGGCCGCCGGGGCAATTGACGATGGAGCAGCCGTCCAGTGCCTGGAAAAGCTGATTGAAATTTCTAACAGGAAAAAATAATTACCTGAATTTATGCTTGGACCAAAAGTTAAAATATGCGGATTAACAAACCTCGACGACGCTGTCAAGGCGACTGAACTCGGTGCAGACCTGCTCGGCTTCAATTTCTATCCGCAAAGCCCGCGATATATCGAACCGCAGGAAGCGGAAAAAATTATCGCAAAACTGCCGGCATCCCTTGATATGGTCGGATTATTCGTAAATGCCGATGCTGATACTATCCGCAAAATCGCGGGCGATTTAATGCTCGACTGGGTGCAGCTTCACGGCGATGAAAGCCCACAGTTCTGTGCTTTGCTGGATAATATGTCCGCTCAAATTATTAAAGCTATAAGAGTAAAAGACGGCAAAGATATCGACTACGTAAAAAACTTTGCCACTGATGCGCTTCTGCTCGATGCCTACAACCCGTCTCTGTATGGCGGAACAGGTCAGCGTTTCGACTGGAGCACGCTGCCGGAGCTTACGGGGTATCTGCTCGGAAAAACATTCCTCGCGGGCGGAATAAATCCTGAAAATGTTGCCGAAGCTCTCGGCCTGGGTTTCTACGGCATTGATGTATGCAGCGGCATTGAGGATTCACCCCGTAAAAAAAATCATATAAAAATGGAAGAGCTTTTCAAAAATATAAGAGGCGTTACCACAGGTGTAAAATAAAATACAGCGGAAGATTTGGACAGTTCGGCGGCTTTTATGTGCCTGAAGTGCTTATACCGGCTCTTGAGGAAATGGAAAAAGCCTTTTATCAATATTATAAGGATAAAAAATTCACTGCAGAACTGGATACGCTCTATCACGACTACGCAGGCAGGCCGACGCCGTTGTATTACGCGACGCGATTCAGCGAACTTGTGGGCTTTAAGGTTTACATCAAACGCGAAGACCTTCTTCACGGCGGGGCGCACAAAGTAAATAACTGCCTCGGACAGGGATTACTCGCAAAATATATGGGCAAAACAAAACTGATTGCCGAGACAGGCGCAGGCCAGCACGGCCTCGCGACCTCGATGATTGGCGCCCTGTTCGGAATGCAGACAAAAATTTTTATGGGTTCAATCGACGTTGAGCGTCAAAACGTGAACGTCCACAAAATGCGGCTTTGCGGTGCAGAAGTTATTCCCGTAACAGGCGGCACCTGCACGCTCAAAGACGCAATCAACGAAGCCCTTCGTTATTGGACTGCTAATGTCGCCGACACTTTTTATCTTTTCGGAACAGTCTGCGGCCCGCATCCGTATCCGACCATTGTAAAACATTTTCAGTCCTGCATCGGAATAGAGGCACGTGCGCAATGTCTTGAAAAAATCGGCCGCCTGCCCGATATTGTTACCGCCTGCGTCGGCGGCGGAAGCAACGCCATCGGAATTTTCAGCGCATTTATAGATGATAAAAATGTCAAACTTATCGGCATTGAGCCGGCAGGAAAAGGTCTTAAAACAGGCAGACACGCCGCCCCGCTGGCGGCAGGCACAGTCGGTATCCTGCACGGCACTAAAATGTACCTTATGCAGGACAAATACGGCCAGATACTCGATACCGAATCTATCTCGGCAGGCCTGGATTATCCCGGCGTAGGGCCGGAACATTGTCTGCTCAAAGACACTAAAAGAGCCCAGTATTTCGCGGTTGAAGACAGGGACGTGCTCGATGTTTTTGATATCTTTACAAAGTGCGAAGGCATTCTGCCGGCGCTGGAAAGCACCCACGCCCTTGCCTGGATTTACAGTCAAAAGAATATACTGCCCGCTGAAACAATTGTCGTTGTCAACCTTTCCGGCAGAGGCGATAAGGACGTCGATATAGTCGAAAGAAACAGGATTAAACAATGAAAACATATAAACAAACTTTTGCTGAATTAAAACAAGCCGCGCTGATACCCTTTTTCGTAATTGGCGACCCCGATTTTGATACAAGCCTCGAAATTATAAAAGCCGCAATCGACGCGGGCGCAGACATACTCGAACTTGGCATACCATTCTCCGACCCGATTGCTGATGGTCCTGTTATTCAAAAAGCGGATATAAGGGCATTAGCCGCCGGTATGGATATCGAAAAGGCAAAAGACTTCATCGCAAAAATTAAGTCTTACAGGGATATCCCCATCGGTCTTTTGATGTATTACAACCTTATTTTTCAATATGGCATTGAAAAGTTTTTCGCTGATTTCGCAAAAGCCGGCGTAAACAGCGTTCTTATTGCCGATTTGAGCATTGACGACGTTGATGAGATTTATACCCCTGCCAAAAAGGCGGGGCTTGATACGGTTTTTATGATAACGCCTAATACCGAAACAGACCGCGCAAAAAAAATCGCCTCAAAATGCACAGGCTTTATTTATACGGTTTCGCTGCTCGGCGTAACAGGCACAAGAGTAACACTCTCTGATATGGTAAAACCATTAATTGCCCGGCTGAAATCAATTACGGATGTTCCTGTTTGTGTGGGATTTGGCATAAGCAAACCGCAGCACGCTATCGAGCTTGCAAAGGCCGGCGCCGACGGCGTAATCATCGGCTCAAGAATTGTAAAAATCATAGAAGATAATCTAAGCGACAAAAAATCTATACCCGCAAAAGTATCGGAATTCCTGACTGATATGAAAAAACAACTCGGCTAACTGTGGATAAGCAGATATGCTCTCAGCAATTCCGCCACACTCCAGGCCTGTGCGAATGCGCCGCGACTCTTATGAGGTTCATCGCCGTCAAAAATCTCGCTGACAGAACCTGCGCAGCCGTCATTTTTGAAATGTCTCAAAAGCGGCTTTAGCATAAGCAGGCTATCCCTTCTGCTCGGCTTGCTGTAATCATTTACTTTCAGATACGCTTCGATAAAAGCGCCCATCAGCCACGGCCAGACCGTTCCCTGATGATAAGCACTGTCTCTTTGCCGCACATCTCCTTCGTATTTGCCCTTGTATCGGTTATCTTTCGGCGATAATGTCCGCAGGCCGAAAGGCGTTAAAAGTTCTTTTTCCACGCAGTCAACAACTGCCTTTTGCTGCTGGGCGTTTAACGGCGAAAACGGAAGGGAAACAGCGAATATCTGGTTCGGTCTGATACTGGCGTCTTTGAAATCGTCTGTTACGCAGTCATAAAGATATTGTCCATTTTTACACCAGAAGCACGTACGGAAACTGTTTGCTATTCTATCGGCCATTTCGCTGAATTGCCTGCCATTAACTACGTCTTTGGCGCGGTAAAATTCGGCGCAATTGCATATCGCGTTGTACCACAGGGCGTTTACCTCAACCGCTTTGCCGAATCTGGGCGTAACAGGGGTATCGTCAACTTTTGAATCCATCCACGTAAGCTGCGTCTGTGCCGAGCCGCCGGTTATGAGGCCGTCGTCGTCCGTCTTTATGCCGAATTTCGCGCCTTTGCAGTAGGAATCTATTATCCAGCGAACCAAGGGCATCAGTCTTGATGAAAATGTCCTGATATCGCCGCTTGCCTTGTAGTATTTGAATGCCGCGTGGATAAACCACAGCGATGAATCTATACTGTTAAATTGCGCCCCGCTGTTTCCTTCGCCGAAACAGTTGGGTATCATACCCTCATCGGCGTGATATGAAAAGTTAAGCAGCACCGATGCCGCATCTTCATATCTGCCGCTGCATAGCAAGAGCCCTTCAAAAGCGATAAAAGCATCTCTGCCCCAGTCCATAAACCACGGAAATCCCGCGAGAATGGATTTGGTTTTTGCCCTCTCCGCATGCCTGTCGATAACAAATTCGTCGCCGCTGACCGCCAGGCTTTGTGTTATATGGTCTTTGCTCTTCAAGCCGTTCAAGAGTTGTTTTTGCCGAAGTTTAATATCATCGACAATCACATCGACATCGAGAGCCGTCATTTTCTGCGGCAAAGCCGGCGTGCCGAACCCTGCCCAGAGGACTATTCTCAAACGACCGTCTATTGTTCTTCTGAAGACCCCGGGCGAAAATAAATCTTCCTTATAATCGTAGCCTCGCTGCTTTTCCTGCCGGTAGAAAAAATTATTCCACCATTGCTTCTCTTCGACAAAGGCCATTTCTTCGCTCGAAAGAAAAAGCTGCCCCTGCTGATACCTGCTCCTTACGGCAAGGAACTCGTCGAACCATTCGAGAAAAAATTCGTCGCTCGCCTTTTTAAGGCTGTGATAATCTCTCATCGCGACAAGCGGTCTTACGGTAAATTCAAATTCTTCCTCGATATCCGTAAAATCATAGCAGATTGCGATAATATCCGATTCAGGCAGCAGATAGATGCTCTTTGTCAGATTAAAACTTTCCGTTGAATATTCAAAATGAACCCCGGCATCTTTGCTGAAACTTACCGGCAGCGGCTCAAGCAGCTCAGACGACGGCGGCTCGAATTCAAAATGGCTTAGATTGTAGCTGTGCTTGGGAGTATGAATTGTCTCAGCGCACGCGGATAAAGCGACTGTTCTCTGGGCAGGCGGGGTTAACGAACCGACAAGCAGCGCGTGATATCGGCGTGTATTGCAGCCGGCTATAGTGCCGCACGAAAAACTGCCGCGATTATTTGAAAGAAGCCATTCGGTTTCTATTAATTGTTCATATTTGCTCAAGCCGCCAGGCTTTTGTTTTACCTTGTCGACTACTTCCGCTATTTGAAGCACTTTTGCCTTCCCTGCAAAATCAATTGTCAAAAATTTATCCGCTTGTAACTGCTGTATTAGTTTTTAATTTTGCTTTGTATCTCTTTTCAAGATTGCCCATCACATTCATAAAATTGATATACGAATCATAAGGCGAATCATAAGGATTAAAATACTTATGGACATCGCCGTCGGCGAAATATTTGGTGCACATATAATAAAAATGGTCGCTCGTCTGCAGTTTTCGCCAGTCGGCCAGTATCGCTGAATCGCCCGTCAGCTTGACTTGCTGCTCCATACGGTAAAGCTCATGTAAAGCGCTGGATTGCAGCGGATTGCCCAGCCACGCTGAAAGGTCGCGCTCGGTATCGGCCCAGCTTATTACATTGGGCACGTCGAGAATGTCTGTCGCGGGATAAGATGCGATAACTTCGCTCGGCGTCTTGAAATTATTGTCGGGATGTTTCATAATCTCGCCCGGCAGATGACGCATAAAGTCAAATATGCCTGTATCCTCCCACTGGTGCTCGCCGAAGGTTTCATAGTCCATAAACAGGTTAACGTTATATCCATTGCCGTTGACTTTGTTTACCCAGTCGCTGAACTTGTATGCCATCAGCGGCCATTCGCACCAGTCTCTGTTGGAAAAGCGAAACGCTATATCGTCGCTTAACGCGTAATTCTTCAGCAGCAATTTGATTCTGCTGCTCCGCGGGGACGTATAAATAAAGTTGGGGCTTCGTCCGCCGAGTATCTTGTCGGCGCCCTCGGTCAAAATCCCGTCGAATATGCCCATCGACTCTATCACATCCACAAGGTCGTTGCTGTAGATAAGTTCCGTATTGCGGAAAACCTTCGGCCGAACGCCGAACAGCCTTTCTATTGTCTCGATATGCTTGTAAATCTGCTCTTTGAACTCGTTGCGGGAATAGAGGAAGCTCAGGCTGTGATAGTAGGTCTCTGCCAGAAATTCCACACAGCCGGTTTGCGCCAGCGCATCGAAGGTGCTCATGACCTCCGGTGCGTATTCCGCTAATTGTTCCAGCAATACGCCCGTTATGCTGTAGGCGACTTTGAATTTGCCGTTATTCTGCCTTATCAAATCCAGTATCAGCCTGTTTGCCGGAAGGTAACATTTGTTTGCGACCTTGCGGCAGATTGCCTTGTTTTTGGAATCATCGAAATATTTGTGGTCTTTGTCAAAAACCGTGTAATGTCTAAGCCTGCAAGGCTGATGAACCTGAAAGTAAAAACAAACAGAGGGCATAAGTCAATCCTTTGAATAATCTTAAACGCAAACTGTCGAAGCTGACAATTGATTATATATTTGCATACATTTCTGGGCGGCATCGTCCCATTTAAGTTTTCTTACTTCATAATTGCCGTGTTCTCTTAAAGCCATCTGCAGAGGCGGATACTTTAATACCGCCACAATCTTATTGGCTATCTCGTTTACATCCCAGAAGTCCGCCTTCAAAACATGGGTAAGCACTTCCGAAACGCCGCTTTGTCTGCTGATAAGAACAGGCACATCGTTATTAAGCGCTTCGAGCGGCGCTATTCCGAATGGTTCGGACACACTTGTCATAACATACAAATCCGCCATTTCATAAACCTTGCGGACATCTTCGCCTCGCAGGAAACCTGTAAACAGGACCTTGCTGCCGATTCCGAGATTGGCGGCAAGCTCTACCGCTCTTCGCATCATATCGCCGGACCCCGCCATTACGAATTTGACGTTGTCCATCACTTCGAGCACTTTTTTCGCTGCGCCGAGGAAGTATTCCGGCCCCTTTTGCATCGTGATTCTGCCGAGAAACAGCACTATCTTCTCGTCTTTATTTATGCCTATCCTGTTGAAGCTAATGCCGTTACCGTTTCTTTCGACGCCATTATAAACAACTTCGACTTTGTCGCCGGTTATACCGTATCGGCTGATTATTATATTTCTGGTCAGGAAGCTGACTGCGATTATTTTGTCGGCAGCGTGCATTCCCGCCCGTTCGATATCGTAAATCATCTGGTTGACATTTTCTCCGCTGCGGTCAAACTCGGTCGAATGAACATGAACGATAAGAGGCTTTCCGGTAATCGCGGAAACAGCCATACCTGCCGGGAAGGTCATCCAGTCGTGAGCGTGAATCACGTCAAAATCTTCCTGCAGCGCCAATTTAACCGCTGAGGAGGCATATCTCTGAACTTCCGTATACATATCGCCCGCATAATGAGCCATTGAGTCAAGACAGCTTGTCTCAACTGCTCCGCCTATACCGCAGCGTTGCTGTTTAGCCCGTATCATAGCCTCTATCTCGCGCCGGTAAGTTTCGCTGCTCGCGTAAGGTTTCAGCGGAGAATCTATGGCCTTGAATTTTATATTTTTAAGATTGCGTTCGAATTCCGCCCAATTTATATCGCTGTCGTTTATATCTGCAGGCGTGCGCATCTGAACATGGGTAGAATGGGACCCCATACTGATGGACCGAGGCAATACGAAAGTTACCTCAAGCCCCATCTTGCTCAGCGCCTTCGTCAGGCCGTAGCACGCTGTGCCAAGACCGCCACTAATGAATGGCGGAAACTCCCATCCTAACATAAATACTTTCACGACCCCCGTGCCTCCAAAAAAACTCTATTCTTCAAGGATATAATCGGTCTTTTAGCAATCTGGGTTTAGTAAATTGTTCCCATAAAATCAGATTTTCAGTATCTTTATGGCATTTTTATGGCACCTTCGGTTTATCGGACCTGCAGGCTGCATAACCACAAAAAAAGACAAAAATGCCGTTAAAAAACATCGAAATGAATAAAATACGTTAAGTTCCCCTGCAAAAAAACCGACCTCTGCTGTTTGCGCAGAGGTCAGTTTCACAGTTCTACTCAACACAGAATTTAAGCATTTGAACATCAAACCACTCCGATTCTTCAGGCAAACCCGATTCATCAGGGGTTAATTGTTCCACTACTCACATATTCACCCGCTCTATTTTTGTCCCCTCTGCTCCTTGCCAGCCCCCGCGTTTTCTTGCTAAAGCAAGAGTGGAGGCAGCGGGCGAAGCATAGAGAGGGGGTAAATATTACAGGTCTTGCGGTTTTAGTGTGCTTCTCCGGTTGGCCTTTGTACGTTCGCAGGCGCAATCGATAATGCAATAAACCTTATTGCTCAGTGCGCCAATAGCATCTGCCGAGGTCATCATCTTTTTGGCCCTGACGTATGCTTTAACCTTACTTGCTACTACCAGACACTCTTTTCCCTTTGCTGATTTCTTTGCCATGTTAATAATCCTCCATGCAAGAAAAATAAGGATTCCTTTTTTATCGGCCCTTTCCGTTAAAGCCGACTTACGGGGGCTATTCTGCAGCCTTATCAGACCTTTTGCAACAAAAAAATATGCCAAAAATGCAGAATTTTATGCTCAATAGACCGTCCGGCACGTTTTTGCGGTTATTCGACCCCCCTTTTCTGCCGAAAGTGCTATGGAACGCTCTTATAGCAATGACGTTAGTGATTCCGGGAGTCAGAAAAATGAAGGGACAAAATGACAATTCGAAATCCGCTCTGCACGACTATATAACAGTAGCCGTTGCCGAGGACATAGACCTGGCAAATGAATACAGGGACGTATTAGCCAAGAACGACATCCCTGCTGTAACCGCCGCTGCCCAGAGAAGCCGTTCTGCAATGACCTCGGCGATTGCCGTGATGGTCCCGGAAAATTTTCTTGAGCAGGCTCAGCAGATTATTGAATACCATCAGGAATTCGACCATTTTATCGATGATGCGTTCAATGACCCCGACTCCTGGCAGGATGATCCGGATATGGAATACTTCGATGAGAAGGAAGATTTAGACGAAGAGGAAAATTTTTAAGACTATTTATTAAGGTGATGAACGTGGACGAATCTTATCAATCGCATACAGACAATTGTTTTTCGGAAAAACGGCAGGAATCGGCAAACAGACGTCATAAAGACAGGAGAGGCGAAGCTGTTGACAGAAGGCTCGGCCTTGACCGCCGCAGGGGACCGGGCAAAAGACGCTCGGACGACAGGAAAGCCGCCGAAGAAGGCCAGATGACCGATGAGCAGTTCGAGTTTATTATGGCTGTTGACCAGTATAAAAAACTGAATAACAGGCCATTCCCGACCTGGACCGAAGTTTTGGAAATCATAAAGGCTCTTGGTTATCGAAAGGTTGCCGAGCCTTCCGCTCTCCAGAAGGCCCCGACGGCTCATTAACCATAGGCCTCTGTTGTTCCTGCCTGAAGGGATTCTTCCTGTCCATCAGTAGCACAACCTTCCCGCGGAGCCGTTCGTTTAATCTCTCCTTGAGCATCCTTTTCGCTTCCACAATACCTGTCCGCTGACTTAAATGCGTAACGACAATATATTGATTGTCAAGTTCATCGAGCATTCTTAAAAATTCACCCATATACATATGCGCCCCCGCCAGCGCCCTTTCGATATGCTCATCATCCATAAAAGTGCACTCGGCAATCAGAATCTTGCTCTTCGCGACAAAATCTATTTTCCCAAAATTAGAATACTGCGTATCGCCCAAATACGTCACTATCGGCACTTCGACAGGATAGTCGATTGTTATATTTTTCTTTTTCAGCGCGACAATCTCGCCGCCGTTCAGTCCTGCGTATTCTTCTTTTAGTTTTTTCTTTGTTTCCAGAACGCAGAACCCCAGCGACCCCCTGCAGTGCCGCGTCGCGAAGGCCCTGATAATAAGATTCGGCTTAATCTGATATTCATCGCCCGCCCGCATCCCGATAAGTTCTGCCGGTATTTTATTGCCGTCCAGCCTGCCCCATGCGTCTATTACTTCCCGTATTGGAAGTATCATATTTTCCGGCGCAAACACCCTGCCCGGCTTTTGTCCGCAGAATTTCCTGTGCGAAAGGTAATATGCGATTCCTGCCGAGTGGTCCATATGCCCGTGCGTCAGAAGAACGTTGTTTATACTGATAATCTGGTCGGGAGCCTTGCCGATATCGAAGCAGACATCTAACTGCGGCATCGCTACGACCGTTTCTTCGCCCGCAACCGAATAGCCGATTATCTCAAGGTCTTCTATCTTTATTTTCGCCAAATTATGACTCGCCATAACGCACCAATTTTACCACAAACAACACTGCTTGACACTTATTATTTATATTTAGCCCCCTCGCTTGCTTCGCAAGAAGCAGAGGGGGTTTTCTTATATTTCTTCAAATCTTCCTCTAACAGATAACTCCTGAACGGCTCATTCCCGAAACACGGAAAATTCAGAGGCGCGTAATCTTCTTCTCCCGCCGCCAGCACAAATTTATCACGCGCAAAAGCCGCGATAATGCGGTTCTCCGGGCTGTCCGGCAGGTGAAATGATACTTGTTTGCCGTTGCTGCCTTTGAAATACCCCACGCAGTAGTTCCTTCCTTTGCTGTGTCGAACACATACGCCGATATATCCTGATGTATTTTTGCATCTTTTGTTTAGGTTGTTTTGTCTGCTCGTTACGATACGCAGGTTTTTTCTACGGTTGTCCAAAGGGTTTCTGTTTTTATGGTCAACTATATCGCCTTCCTTTGCGTTCATTATATAACGCGAAAGTGTTATGATTTTGACAGGTCTTCTTTTGCCCGGCTTGGCTTCCTTGGTTTTATCTTCAAAGATGATTACCGGATAGCCCGCCGAAGAAATTCGTACTGCGGCTATATCGCCATTATATCTTTTATAAGGAATCGCGTGATAACTGCCTATGATTTTATAATAAATATCCGGGTCGAGTTTTATTAGTCGTCCTCTGATTTTAAGCATCAGGTAATCTCTTTTTCGTTTAGTCTCCATATAAATCTCCTTGTAAAGAAATGGTTAGCCCCCGGACCTGTGCCGGGGGGCGTGGTTAGCCCTGCCATCACTATGGCAGGGTTCGTTAATTGCGGATTTGATGACGGGGTCATTTAGCCCCCGCCGCTTGAGGCGGGGTTATAAAAATTCATTTGGGGGTTCGTCTTGGGTAAAATTTGTGGATATAATTAGATGTGTTTATGTCAGTTCACTGTTGACAGTTTTCCGTTCACAGTAAATTTCGGGTATTTGTTAACTGTAAACACCTTACTGTCAACTGCTTACGTAATCGTAAGCAAATAATTAACTAATTGTCAAATAACACAGGTATTTTAACTTATTACACAACAAAAGTCAAGAAGAAAACGACAATTTGTCGGAAAAACTTGAAAAACAATTTGATAGTTAGTATAATTCATTTATATTTAATAAGTTAATCAACCTTTGCAATTTCTAAAAATTTTATTACTATACTCCTTCAATCAAACCGATAGGATAGGATAGCTGAAAGAAAAATTAAAATTAACCGAGGAAACAGGATAATATGACTAATAATACACTCCCTAAATTCGACAATCCTCCAGTAATTGAAGTTGTTTTTGGAATTCAGTATAAAGAATTAAAAAAACTATCAGCACCATACGCAGGTCTTTTTTGGGAGTTTTTGGGAAAACAAGAATATCCTAGTTTTGAATTAAGGCCTGGTCTAAATCACTTAATAGAAATTTACAAGGAGACCCCACCTATTCCTCCATCGATATCTTTTGACGATATTCCACCGTTGCCTCGTATATTATTTATTAGTAAAGAACAGAATAATTTAATCCAATTGCAAAGTGACCGATTTCTTCAGAATTGGAGAAAAATAAAACCCGGAGACATGTATCCAAGCTTTAAAGATTTATTCCCTAAATTTTTAACCATGTTAAAGCAATTCAATAAATTTTTGGAACACGAAAAACTTGGAAAAATGGAAGCGGATCAATACGAATTAACGTACATTAATCATATTCCCTTTAGTATTCTCGAGGATGGATTAGCCTCTATCGAAAAGATTTTCCCGGATTTTAAATGTTCTGAGGGAGATACGTTTTTACCAATACCAGAGGTTGTAAGCTGGCGTAAAATATACAATTTTCCGGAAAACAAGGGACATCTTCACGTTTCAATGAAACAGGCAACGAAAACTGTGGGCGAAGAGATATTGGTGTTGGAATTAACCGCAAGGGGATTCGGACCTCAATTAGATCCATGGTTTAATTTAGCTCATAAGTGGATTGTTAAAGGATTTGAGGAAATAACTTCTCCCAAACTTCAAAAAGAAGTCTGGAGGAAAAAATGAATAATATAACTCCAGAGAGAACTAAATATACTGGGGAAGATATCGCTTATTCCAATAAAGAATTGATATTTAAACCAAGTTTGGAAATAGATGTTAATTTTGAACAAGATCAGTTTTGTTATTCTGAAGAAGCCTTGTTTGTCGCATGGGCCTTTCCAAAGAAAGAAGTTAAACGCCAAAACCATTCAGATTTAAATAGTTTTTGGCCAATAACAAAAGAATTTGAAGGCAAGGCTTCCGATAGTTGTATTGAGTTTTGTAATTCTTTGGGGCTGGTTGACGATTTAAGAAATT
>JBAVNP010000305.1:0-8927 GCA_049691175.1 Sedimentisphaerales bacterium | reverse complement strand
CTCAATACAAGTAAATTTACCATATTCTGGAAAGGTCTTTTCCCATGGGATATTTTCATTCTTTACATCCGTTATAAAAACCCAGGCCCGGTCTTTTTCTCCCACTCCAGCTATGAAATTACCGTCATTTGCTATGGCAAAATCATACAGCAGGAAATCTTCTGCCTGCGTATTTTTCTTGAACACATACGATATATTTTTAAAATCAGAATCAAAAAGACCTAATTTTAACCAGTCCTTCTGTTCGCCTTCCTTAAACAGGACCAAAACCGCACCATATCGGCTGTTCTGCGATATTTTTGCTTTTTTACATTCAGAACCATAAAGTATAGATAAATCTGCCATTTTTTTTTCTGCCTTCAAATCGGCCAGGATTAGCCCGGCCGGCATAGCTAATGGAACATATACTATTCTGTCGCCGGTAAACGGTATAACTATTTGTGCCTGCGGCTTGGCAACAACCGGCCAGACGGATAAATCCTTCCATTGCCAGGTATAAACGTAATTATTTTTTGAGATGGCAGAGAGTTTATTATCAACAGTCAAAACACTATCCGTTCCTTCGATGGGTCCCTGAAGCTGACGAACAAGAGCACTTTTAGAATGGGCATAAAGCGTTAAAAGTACAAGAATAATTATGACTATCACCACAATAATGATATTCTGATTTTTTCTGTTCATGATTATTCCCCTTTTGTCGGATCCTTTACACAAATATTACCCTTAATACCATAACTGCCAAACACAAACAGCCGTTTCGAGTCCGCGTTCCTGATATAATTTAGCGGCAAGACCTCCTTATATACTCCTGATTTAATACGGCACCGACATTAGCTAAAAAATTATTCTCTGTTGCTTCTGAAAGTTTTCCAAAGACACCTCTCAGCGGATACACAAGTTTTACCATTAAACCGAACAAGTTAGAATAGACTACCTTAAGCTTCGCTTAAAACATATTTAATAGACGCAAATTTGAAATCTGACAATAGTTTATTTATCTTGTTTTTCATAGTATTTCTATTTCTAAGCTGCAATTTATGATGCCTCAAAACTCGAGATTTTTCTTGAGCGGTTAGTTTGTCAAGTTCAAACTCTTTTTCATCTGTATCAATCTCATAAGGATGTAAATAAACTACAGCAGGTCTTTTCTTCTGAATATATTTTATGGCAAGTTTGGTATATAAGTAAGGGAAATGTCGCATATATCCTCCGCCAACACCGAGTTCCTTAACGCCCAGAGATACGGTTGACATCGGAACCTCAATAATACTTTGTCCATTGGGCAGTTTCATCTTATGAATTTCTTTTTTAAACTCCGGCCAACCATAACGCCTGCCCTGCATCGGCGATATACTTGAATCATAAACAAAACCTTCTTCAGCAAGAACTTCCAGTGCCCATTTGGTATCCTTGTTAATGGAAAATGCAGGTGCTCTGTGACCAATTATCTTTTGGCCAGATAAATCCTCAAGCAGTTTTTTGGTATCAGCTATTTCTTTTTTGAATTCATCTCTGGAAAGCTTGAAAACCTGCCTATGATAATATCCATGAACACCGATTTCATGACTTTGTGACGCGACTTCTTTAATAAGATTTGGAAATTTTTCAGCAACTTCGCCCAATATAAAAAATGTCGCTTTTATATTATACTCAGCCAAAACCTGCAGGAACCAATGAGTATTTCTAACAACAGCTTCTGACGGAATTGCGTCATTAACCTGCAGCCAGTCTCTGTATAAAATACTCCAGTAATCCTCAACGTCAATGGTAAGTGCGTTTAGCATAAAACTGTTGCGGTAAGTTCTCCGGCTCTAAAATCAATACTACACTAAATTACGACTGATATACGGACTAAGCAGATTTGCCGCCCATAGCGGCAGCCGTTTCCACATCTCAACTTTTTTCTTAAACTTAGGATTGCCGGGACTGACAATAGAGAACTGATGAGCAGGGTGAACCCAGTATTGGTAGTAGAGCCGGACAGGTTCAGCCCGCCATCGCCGTTTGAACTCGTAGTTCCCGCTATCAACACCGGATCGTCCAAAATCAAAAATCTTCGCTCCTTTATCACAGTAATACTTGATGATAGTCCAGTATAACAGCCTGTTAGGATAGAAATGATTATATTTATCCAAAGTGGCCGACCAAGGAATCTCAGCAACTCCATTGAAAAATGTCATCAGGCCGGCACCAACAGTCACATTTCCGAGGCGGACGGCAAATAATCTAACATTCTCCGGAAATGTCTGGAGCATTGCGGCCATAAGTATTCGCGGATAAGCAGGCGTTCCCAGTTCATGCATTTTTCTCGAATAAATATCATAAAAATCATTTAGCAGTTCCATAGAACCATCAACAGCAGTCAGTCCTTCCTTTTCTGCCTTTCGAGTTTGTTTGCGAATCTCAGGCCTGAGGTTATCCCAAACCTGGTCAGCCCCGCCTTCCAGAGGGATAAGCATCGTTATCTTGTCCTCACGAAGGTGTAGATTATATGGCAACGGCTCAATGTTGCGAAATTCTATTGACTCGCAGTTAAGCCGCTTTGCTAACTCTACAGAAAATTCAAAAAGAGCATCGCGAGCCTCCAGACAGTCCGCAAGTATGCCGCCGTAATTACTAACTCCCTGTGATACCATACGATTGCCAAATAAAAAACTTCGGATATGTGTCAGCGGCAGCACTCCGCACACCTTATCGCTGTCACGTGCCACAAGATAAAACTGTTTTCGACCGACTGCTCGCTCAACCATTACGCCCCAGGCGGGCAAGTGACAAATCTTGGCATCCGGCCTTTGAGAAATAAAGGCGTCACAAACAGGATCAGATGTATTAAGAATACTAACACTTATAGCCATTGTTTGTCCCATCGATATTTGTTATACGGCAAGGTTTTTTAATAACTCCCGAAAACGGCTGCCAAGCAGTTTTATCAAACAAGGTTACAGCGTATCTGATTTTCGAAAATAATTTCTTCACCTGTATTTTTGCAATTCGTCTACAACCGGCTTTCTCCATACCCCTAATTGAAGCAAGATTTTTCTCTTCAACATCTATAAAAATTTCGTCAAAACCATCTGCTGCCAATACTTTACTCATATAACGAATTATATTCGGATAATTGCCTTTCCCACGTGCTCTTTTCACAGTAACAGCATTGTAAAACCATGCCTGATTGGACTTAAGATTGAATGTCAAATATAATCTATCTATATATCTAAAGTTAAATTGCGCCCAGAAATAAGTAACGATTTCCCCGCTATCTATAATAGCAAAACATCGCTCGCCTCGGTCGAATCTGCTGCATAAACTTGCTCGGCTCAAATACATGACCTTCAGCATTTGGTCGATATCGGATAATGTCAGTTCTTTTATTTCAAGATTTGGGTCTGGTTTTTCTGCCCATTCAGGCAGCAGTTTCATTATAAACCTGGTTCTATTTTCGAAAAACCAACAGGTCAAAGCAACCCAAATCCGCTTCGATAATTCCAGCCAGCTATGATGCTGAACAAATTTGAGAACGATACCTGCGCGGGCAAATATCTGATTATCGCTTTTTACCAATTGCTTTGTTCTCATCGTAATACGTAACTCTGCGAAAGTGCTGCCGGTTTCCGTCAAATCTTACTTTTTTATTATAGACTCAAAAACCGCCTCAAATCGCTCTGTCCCAATCTTCAAGGAAAGTTCCTGTTGGTAAAATTTCCTTCCATTTTCTCCCATCGCATTTAATTGTGCCCGCGGCATTGACCGAAACTTTTCAACAGCTTCTGCGATGCTTTGCGGATTGCCGGGTTCACACTTCAGCCCTGCATTAGCTTTTAATACCAGGTCCGCCGCATCTCCCTCAATTGCCGTAAGAATTGGTTTTCCTGCAGACAAATAGGCCTGAATTTTTGAAGGAATAGTTATTCTAAACAAAGGGTGATCTTTTAATTGAACAAGTAATACATCCGCCAAGCTTAGGATGCTGCCCATTTTAGATACCGGCTGACGTCCGATAAACAGTACATTTTTTAGTCCTATATCTTTGGTTTTTTGTTTGATATAATCAGATTCACTTCCATCACCAACAAAAACAAATTGAACGTCAGGGAGTTTATGCCGCACTATATCTGCAGCATCGATAACCGTATCCAATATTTGCACAGTGCCCATATTTCCCGCAAACATAACATTGAAACGATCGTTCATGCCTAATTCGACTGCCAGATTTGTATCCCTCTCTACTGAACGAATGCTGGTATCGTCGCACCAGTTATATATGACTTCGATTTTGTCTTCCGGAATACCTCTTGCGCATAGTACCTTCTTGAACCCGGGTGAGAGAACCACTATTTTCCGAGCCATATAATAAAGGAAATTGCAACACTTACCGGCAGCCCATATGCCAAACTTACTATTGAACATGCCTGATTGGGGCAATGAGTCGGGCCAGAGGTCCTGGATGTCATAGACAAAAGGAATTCTCTTTAATACTTTCATAACAATGGCTGGAAGACACGAGGTGGGTGGAGGATGATAAACATAGGCAACATCAGCTTTTTTCGTCGCGAAAAACCCTATTGTTGAAGCCGAGACCCCAAAACTGGTGTAATTCAAAAAACGCTTTAAACTCGACCTGTCATGGCTGGGATACAAAGGCACACGCACAACCGAGATGCCTTCCATTTGTTCCCGCTGCAAAAATCTGATGCGATATCCCGGATAAATCTTGCCATAAGGATGATTGGGAAAGCCCGTCAGCACTTGAACCTCGTGGCCCCGTTTCACCAGCTCTTTTGCAAAGGAAAGCCCTTTGATAAAAGGTTCCGGCTGAAAATATTGTGTAATAATAAGAATTCGCATCAGTCTACTAAATCGTTGTGTTCAATTCCATCCCAAAGATTGCTGAGTTTTGCTGTTCCAAGTATAAGCTTTACGACCCTCTCCGAAGTATTTGTTATCTTGTAATCATCGGGAACACAACATTCTTTCTTGCGGATATCGGGCGAAATCTGCACAGCTATTGCTTTTAATATAACTTCCGGCTCTAAGCCTGTTACAATAATAGAGCCGGTATCAATTGCTTCCGGACGTTCTATCGCATTTCTCACTGTAATTGCCGGAAAATTCAGTATTGAGGATTCCTCACAAATTGTTCCGCTGTCGCTGACAACACAGCGAGCATTCATTTGAAGCTTAACGTAATCAAGAAAACCAAAAGGTTTCATAAATCTGATATTTTTGGAAATATTCTTTTTCCCCAGCGTTTCAAGACGTTTTTTCGTTCTCGGATGGGTTGAGACAATAACCGGCAAATTGTATTCGGCTGCCATTCTTTCCATAGCCTCGATTAACCTGAGCAAATTGACACTGCGGTCAACATTTTCCTCTCTATGGACACTGACAAGAAAATATTCTCCCGTCTTTGCCTTAAGGTCTTCGAGAACATGAGAAGAAAGAATTCTGCTCATATGAGTATCAAGGACCTCGCGCATCGGTGAACCGGTAACATAAATACGCCTATGAGGCAGCCCTTCGCTAATAAGATGTCTGCGGGCATGTTCCGTATAGCAAAGATTAAAATCCGCGATATGATCGACGATTCTCCTGTTCGTCTCTTCAGGAACATTACGGTCAAAACAGCGATTCCCCGCCTCCATATGATAAACCGGAATCTTCATCCTTTTGGCCATAATTGCGGATATCGCGCTGTTTGTATCGCCGAGTATAAGGACGGCATCGGGTTTTTCTTTTCTTAAAATCTCTTCTGTGGAAATAAGGATGCCGCCGTAAACGCAGCCTAAACTTGATGTATCAACATTCATAAAATAATCTGGTTTTCTTACATTTAAATCTTTAAAGAAAACCTCATTCAGCTCATAATCATAATTCTGGCCGGTATGAACAAGAATGTGTTCAACTGTTTTGTCAAGCAATGCCATTACACATGAAAGCCTTATAATTTCCGGCCTGGTCCCTAATATGGTCATCACCTTCATTGTCAAACCCTCTCAAAAAATGTATCGCTGTCATTCGGGTCAAATATTTCATTGGTCCAGAAAATTGTACAAAGCTCATCGTTACCAATGTTCTCAATATTATGCGTGTAAAAAATCGGCATTTCAACCACGACTGGTTTCTCGCCGGATACCGGATATTCGATAATTTTGTCTGTGCCGATTCGACGCAGCCGTATAATTGCCTTTCCTTTCACGACACAGAATTTTTCCATTTTACGAGTGTGATAATGATTGCCGCGAATAATTCCCGGCTTAGTTGTGGAAAAGAATATCTGATTGCCCTTTTCCTGCTTGACAATCTCAAATAAACTTCCGCGTTCATCGGTTCGCAGCACTAAAGGCTGCTGGTAATCAGCAGATTCCGCATAGGAAAGAAAGGTATTATAAAGATTTCGCTGAAAATCGCTGCTAATCGCCGGTACAACTTTCTTTTCGTAGAAGCACTCCTTGAAGTGGTTGAGCATCGCAAGAACTTCAGTAACTTTTGCCCTTGCTGTCCCTGTAACTTCAACTCTCTCAAAACCTGCCGGTGGATTTTTTATCTTATTAAAGAAAATTTCGACAAGCTCATTTATATAAATAAACTCCATTTCCTTATCAATCTGTATTTGAGGCGTTCCACCGTGCGTAAGCAGGTGGCAGAAGGTCGCGACAACAGAATTATAGAATGGCCGGCCCCTGTCGCCAAAAACATTTGGAATAACCAAAACAGATACAGGAGCATTATTTTTTTTAGACCATTCTTCAAGCAACCGTTCACCCTCTTTTTTCGATCGGCCGTAGGGATTATCCAGATACACCTGAGAGGACGATGAGAATATGATATGTGGGCGAATTTTCAGGCTGTCAAGTGTTTCGATGAGCTTTTTCACAAGCTCGATATTAGTGTTATAGATTTCATTATCATCACCGCGATTCATCGCCGCCAAATGCACAACAGCGTTACTCTCTGCAAGTACCTCTCTCAGTTTTTCCGCCTGGGAGAAGTAGGCATCTTCAAAGGGAGGGACTTCAACATCTTGCTCACGGCTGAGCCGGTCTCGCAGGTGAGAGCCCATAAATCCAACAAGTCCTGTTATGACCACTTTCTTTTTCATAATCTGTGTCAATCTGTTTTAGTCAGTGTCAGACTTTCCAGTTTTTCAGTTCCACCTGCACTTCCGGCAGGCTCAGTAATAGTTCCTCGACCTGTTTGACATTGAGCTGCGTCGTATTGTGCGAGGTGTAATCTTCCATGCGAGCTTCTTTCTTATCGCCTTCGGTAAAATACAAAGCGTAGTTCAGGTTTCTGTCATCGAGACGCACACGGTAATAATCGCCCATATCGTCGGCCCGCTGGAGTTCCTCGCGGGTAACGAGTGTTTCATATATCTTTTCGCCGTGCCGCATACCGATTATCTTTTCAGGCACATCGGATTTGAAAATATTTTTGAGCGCCTTCGCCAAATCGATAATTGTGCAGGCCGGCGCCTTTTTTACAAATAAATCGCCGCTTCGGGCGTTCTCAAACGCAAACAGCACCAGCGACACAGAATCTCTCAACGGCAAAAGGAACCGCGTCATTTCCGGCACGGTAATAGTGATTGGTTTGTGCTGCTTTATCTGCTGAATGAACAGCGGTATCACCGAACCTCGCGAACACATCACATTGCCGTAGCGGACACAGGATACAATGGTGTTTTTTGTGATTTTGGCGCGGGCGGCTGCCTGCGCAACCTTTTCCATAAGCGATTTTGTCATTCCCATCGCATTGACCGGATAGACGGCCTTATCGGTGCTAAGACATACCACGCTTGCAACACCGTAATGGATTGCCGATTCGATCACGTTATGGCCACCGATGATATTAGTCAGCACCGCCTGCATAGGGAAAAACTCGCACGACGGAACTTGCTTCAATGCCGCAGCGTGAAAGACAAGGTCAACGCCTTCCATCACATTATCGACGCTTTCTCTGTCGCGGACGTCACCGATATAGAATTTCACCTTGGGATTATTAATCTCGATACGCATCAGTTCCTGCTTACACTCATCACGGCTGAAGACGCGGAATTCTTTCGCATCGGTCGTTTCCAGCATATATCTTAAGACTTTATTGCCAAAGGATCCTGTTCCTCCAGTGACCAAAATTGTTTTTTCATTTAGGCCTTTCATCTTATTTCCTTAGTTTTAATATTAATGTAGCTTATCTTCTCATTACATTGTAATAAATTATTTTTCGGATATACACGTTTCGTAAAACAGTTTCATTTTCTTCACTATGAAAGCCGGTTTGAAATTATTAGCCAGTTCCTTCGCATTTTGTTCACATTTTCTTCTAAAATCATCATCGACTATAATCTTTCCCAATACGGCTGTCAATTCATCGGCGCCGCCGCTGTACTTAACACCAGCCTCGGCATGAGCTATTTCATTAGCTAATGCCACACCGTCATTAACAATACTAATTTTACCAAATAAAAGAGCTTCGGCCACTGAAAGTCCAAAATTTTCATGCTTAGATGGCTGAACAAAAACAGTGGCACGCCGAAGTAAAGCAGCTTTTTCAGGGCCCTGAACCATGCCAGGCATATGGACTTTGTCCCCAAGCTGGTTGTCCTTTATACAGGATTGTAGCGATTTTACCAATTCTTTATCCTCCAGGGGGCCCGCTAAAACCAGGTGAACATCCTTGAATTTATTATGCAGAGAACAGAAAGCCTTCAGAAGCACTTGCAGCTGTTTTATAGCCGTTATACGCCCGACATATAAAAGCATTTTATCGTGCGGCCGCAGACCGGGGCACAATGCTTGAAGTATTCCGGGTTTCTCTTCCAAACCTACAAGGGTGTCATCCACAGGATTTGGTAAAATGAAAATTTTTGTCCCAATATTCAAAGGTTGTATTTCATCGGATTCTTTTATGGAGCAGCAATGAATCGCCGC
>JBAVNP010000304.1:0-16602 GCA_049691175.1 Sedimentisphaerales bacterium | reverse complement strand
CACCCGCGGAGTTTGAAATAACGCCGTACCTGCACAACGGCGAAAACATCATTGCCGTAGAGGTCTACCGTTTTTCGGATGGCAGTTACCTTGAGGATCAGGACATGTGGCGATTCAGCGGGATCTACCGGGATGTGTTCCTGTACTCCACTGCCGATGTACGGATTGCCGACTTCGCCGTGCGAACCGAACTGGATGCGGATTATCGCAATGCTCAGCTGCTGATTAAACCAAAGCTGGAACAGACCGGTATTCAAAATATTTCAGGCTGGACAGTATGCGCTCAATTGTATGATCCGGACGGAACGCCGGTTTGGGATAAGCCGTTAAGCCGGGACGCATATGAAATTCTCAATCCTGATTTTTCAGCCGACGTGCTTAACACACGAACGCCTCAGCGCGGGCCGGCTGAATTCGCATGGCTGAACACAGTAGTTGAAAATCCCAAAAAATGGACCGCTGAGACACCGTGGCTTTACACCGTTGTTCTGACATTAAATAATGCCAAACAACAAGTCGTAGAAGCAGTTTCCTGCCGTGTTGGTTTTCGTCAGGTCCAAATCGATAACGGCCAATTACTGATTAACGGACAGCCCGTTCGTCTGTACGGTGTCAATCGTCACGAACACGATCCGGACTACGGCCGGGCGGTGCCCCTGGACCGCATGATTCAGGACATAACGTTAATGAAACAATTCAATATCAACGCTGTACGTACATCCCATTATCCTAACGACCCTCGGTGGTACGACCTGTGCGACCAGTATGGAATCTATGTTATGGATGAGGCCAATATTGAGTCGCACGGTCTTCGTGGATATCTGGCCAATGACCCGACATGGCTCACAGCGTTTATGGATCGCGGTATCCGCATGGTCCAACGCGATAAGAACCATCCCTCCATCATCATGTGGTCGCTGGGCAATGAATCGGGTTATGGACCGAATTTTGCGGCTCTGTCAGCTTGGATTCGTAATGCCGATCCAACCCGCCCGATCCATTATGAAGGGGCGCAAGGCTCCGCACAAGATAAAAACGATCCCCGTGATCCGGACACCGTCGATGTAATCAGTCGAATGTATCCGCGCGTAAAGGCTCTGTACGAATCCGAACGAGATGAACGCTGGCCGAAGATTTTGCAGATTGCACAGGACGAACGAGACAAACGTCCGGTGCTCATCTGTGAATATACACATGCTATGGGTAATGCCGTCGGCAACCTGCAGGAATATTGGGATGAGATATACTCAAACCGCCGGATGATCGGAGGATTTATCTGGGACTGGGTTGATCAGGGACTGCGGAAACGCACCGCTGACGGGCAGGAATACATGGCTTACGGCGGGGATTTTGGAGATAAGCCGAATCTGAAAGACTTTTGTCTGAATGGCCTGGTCTTTGCCGACCGTACCCTGACACCGAAAATCCGGGAAGTTAAGAAAGTCTTTCAGCCGGTACGGATCGAACCCGTCGAAAAAAACGTTGGGCGTGTGCGCTTGACAAATCTGTATAGTTTTACAAATCTAAATACACTGGAACCGCGGTGGACCCTCATGTGCGATGGTATCGAACTTCAGTCCGGTGTATTAGAACATATCGACCTTGCGCCCGCCAGCCATACAGAAATATCGCTGCCGCTAAAATCAATTGACACATTAAAAACAGACGGAGATATATGGCTGCGGCTTAGTTTCCACCTGACACAGAAAGTCCTCTGGGCTCCCGTCGGCCATGAAGTTGCCTCCGAACAGATACAGCTTACCACTGGAAGACCCACAGCAAAAATCGACACGAAGCTTTTGCCGGATGTAACAACAACCGAAAATGACCATATCGTATGCATTCAAGGAGCGGATTTTACGGCCGTCTTCAGCCGATCCGAGGGCACTTTGATTTCGCTGGTCTATAAAGGGAAAGAAATTCTGGCTCAGAACATTGGGGGGCCGGCAGGACCAATCCTGCAGGCTTATCGTGCCGCTACAAGTAATGACAAAGCATTCGGCAAAGGACGTGCACATGACTGGAAACAGGCCGGTTTGGATCAATTAATCCGAAGAGTCAAGAGTTTCCAAATAAGCCGCCCTGCGAACAATCGAGTTCAGATCGATATCCTGTCAACCAGTACCACCCCCAACGGTGCAGGCTTTAATCTTCAGACAACCTGGACAGTGAGGGGAGACGGTTCGCTGGATATGGCCAATCGGTTCGAGCCCTTTGGCCAATTGCCTCCCCTGCCGCGTCTGGGTGTCGTAATGCACATCGCAGAACAGTACAATTGCCTGCGCTGGTATGGACGAGGACCGCATGAAAACTATGCAGACCGTAAACAAGCGGCTGATATGGGCATCTGGTCAGGCGCAGTTGATGAGCAATGCACCCCCTACCCTCGACCTCAGGAAACTGGGACAAAAGTTGATGTTCGTTGGTTTTCATTGACAAACACTGCCGGCACCGGTTTGCTGGTCGTTGCCGAGCAACCTATCGCCGCATCGGCTCTTTACTACACCGCTGGTGATCTGGACCAGGCGGAGCATACGTATGAGTTAAAGCGCCGCGATAATGTGGTTTTGTCGCTGGATGTCCGTCACAGCGGACTGGGTAACGGCAGTTGCGGCCCCGGAGTCCTGCCTCAATACGAGATTACCCCAACCAACTACAGCTTGCGTCTGTGCATTCGTCCCTGTGCGGCGGTTTCGGACGTGGAAACAGCACGCCTGGCACGTCAAATCTATGATGATTCGGCCGGACAGATCCGTTTCGATCCGGCCTCGGCCGCCGAGCAGATCCGCGCCTGGCGCGAGTTGAAGTACGGCATGTTTATCCACTACGGCCTGAGCACGTTCGTAGGTGATGACATGGCCAATGGAGACGACCCGGCCACGGCCTATGCTCCGACGCATCTGGACGTGGACCAGTGGGTGCGCACCGCCCGGGATGCGGGCATGAAATACATCGTGCTCACGGCCAAGCACTCGTCCGGCTTCTGTCTTTGGGACAGTAAGGCCACATGGAAAGGCAAGGAGTTCGACTATGACGTGGCCGCCTCGGGTGATACCACGGACGTAGTTGCCGAATTCATCGCATCCTGCAAAAAGTACGGCCTCTGGCCGGGCATCTACTACTGCACTATGGACCTGCGCCACAGCCTTCGGGAAATCAAATGGCACCCGAAGCTGCCGGTTCTCTCGGACGAGTACTACACGCTTATGAAGGATCATCTGCGGGAACTGCACACCGCCCATCCCGAGATCGCCATCCAGTGGCTGGATATTCCTCGGCATTTGACGAACGAGCAGCGTTTAGAGTTGTATAACCTGGTACGGAGCCTGAATCCGGACTGCCTGATCATGTTCAACTACGGCAAGGAGAGCAGCGACATCAGGGGTCCGTTCACGATCGAGAAGGCCCTCAACGTGAGCTGGCCCACCGATGTGCTTAATTCCGAGGTGACGATGCTCAATGAACCGTTTCAGACGTGTCAGGTATTCCAGGGCAAGACATACGAACTAGGGTACGAACACTGCGTCTCGATGGCGGAGAAATGGTTTTGGAAGCCGGATGAATCGTTGAAATCCGTCGCGGAACTGGACGCGACGTATCGGGAGGTCATGAGGCTCCATGGGAACTTCCTACTGAATGTCCCACCGGACACAACGGGACGCATTCCCGCCGCCTCGGTCACAAGGCTCAAGGAATTGCGCGAAGCGCTCGATAAGAACCTCGACACGAAACCGTCGGCCGATCATGATGACTTGACAGGGCAGCGCGGCCTCGTGGACACCAGCAACAGTCCACACGCAAAAGTCCGGTCGGTCGGGCTGAAAGAAGTCCGCTGGACCCAAGGTTTCTGGGCTCAGCGATTCGAATCGTGCCGCGATCAAACCATACCCAGCATGTGGCGATTGATGGAAGGTACAAGTTACACACAGTTTGTACAAAACTTCCGTATCGCCGCCGGCCTCGCAGAGGGACGCCATCGCGGTGCGCCATTCAATGATGGCGATTTCTACAAATGGCTGGAGGCGGCCTGCGTGATGTATGGAGTCACTCAGGATCCGGAACTGGAGCAACACATCAACGAATCCATTGATTTGATTGGCAAGGCGCAGCGACCGGACGGTTACATTCACACGCAGGTGCTGATCCGCCGGCGCAACGGCGATATCAATGCCGTGCCTTTTCAGGATCGTCACAATTTCGAGATGTACAATATGGGCCACCTGATCACGACGGCGTGCGTGCATTATCGCGTGACTGGCAAGACGAACTTACTAACCATCGCGGAAAAGGCTGCGGACTTTCTCTATCGCACTTTCCACTCGGCTTCGCCCGAGGCGGCGCGCAGCTCCGTCTGCCCCTCGCATTACATGGCGATGGTTGAATTGTATCGCACGACGCACGAGCCGCGATACCTGGAACTGGCCAGGACATTCTTTAAGCTGCGCAGCCAGATTACCGATGGAGGCGATGACAACCAGGACCGCATTCCTTTCGAGAAGCAGAGGACTGCGATGGGCCATGCCGTTCGCGCCAATTATCTTTACGCTGGCGCCGCGGACTTATTCATGGAGACCGGTGACGAATCCTTGTGGGTACCCTTGGAGCCGATATGGGAAAATCTCGTTCAGGATAAGATGTACATCACCGGTGGCTGTGGGGCGATCTACGACGGCGCATCGCCCTACGGTTCCAGTGACCAGGATGACATCACGCGCACCCATCAGGCCTACGGTCATGATTACCAGTTGCCCAATCTCACGGCCTACAACGAAACCTGCGCCAACATCGGCAGCGTGCTCTGGAACTGGCGTATGTTCCTGTCTACAGGTGAAGCGCGATTCATCGACGTGGCGGAGCTGGCCCTCTACAACAGCGTGCTTTCGGGCGTGAGTCTCGACGGGACGAAATACTTCTACGTCAATCCACTCCGCACACTCCATCCTATGCCGCTTGACTTGCGCTGGTCACGCACACGCGTGCCTTTCGTTGGTTCATTCTGCTGTCCGCCTAACGTGGCCCGCATTGAGGCTGAGGTGGAGAATTATGCTTACGCCAAAACGGACGACGCTATCTGGGTAAATCTTTACGGCGGCAGCAAGCTGGAAACAGCATTGGGCCAAGCGGGCAAAGTGAAGCTCTCCCAGGAAACGGAGTACCCTTGGAGCGGTCGAGTGCGGATCCGGATAGATCATTGTGGTGAGAAGCCGTTTGCATTAAAGCTGCGCATTCCCGGCTGGGCGAAACGAGCGTCAGTGCGAGTTAATTTTGACTCGCTTGATAGAGAGGCCAAGCCGGGGACCTATCTTGAACTGAAGCGTGTTTGGAAAGCTGGCGACTTTGTGGATCTCGATTTGCCCATGCCGGCAGAATTGATCGAGGCAAACCCACTGGTCGAGGAAACGAGAAACCAAGTGGCCGTCAAACGCGGCCCGATAGTATATTGCCTTGAATCCATTGACCTGCCTGACGGCATCAATCTCATGGACGTGGCGATCCCGTCAGACATCAATCTCCGGGCTCAGTACGATGGACATTTGCTGGGAGGTGTGGTCATAATCGAAGGCGTGGCCGAAGCACGGCCGTCAGGTGATTGGAACAACCAGCTCTATCGAGCATTGCAGCCCGGACCATCGAAGCCCTGCCTCCTGCGATTGATCCCTTACTTCGCGTGGGACAACCGAGGTGAATCGGAAATGACAGTATGGATGCCTGTGTATTAACTACCTCAAAAAGAGAGCGAAAATGGTATTGGATATCCTTAAGATACGAATTTACAGGAAGTTAAGAAAAATAGGCAACGATGAATCTGTTGTCTGATTTTCGCCAGAGCAGCAAGGCCAAGCAGTGGCCAGAAAGACAGAGGTAGATTTGGTTTTGAAGAATAATATTGGTACATTAGAAGAAATAGCACGGCTTATCAGGATCGATGTGGTAACAATGATCTATAAGGCTGGTGATGGTCACCCCGGCCCGGCACTCTCGGCGACGGATTTGATAACCGCCCTGTATTTCCACATTATGAATGTCGATCCGAAGAATCCCGGCTGGGAAAATCGGGACAGGTTCATTCTCTCTAAAGGTCATGGCTGTCCGGCTCTCTATGCGGCACTTGCTCGCAAGGGATATTTCTCGCGTTCCGAACTGGTTGGCCTTAGGTCGCTGGAATCCTTCCTCCAGGGACATCCCGACATGAACAAGACCCCCGGAATCGATTCGACCTCAGGCTCGCTCGGTAATGGCGTGGCAATCGGATTGGGGATGACTTTGGCCGGTAGATACTTCGGAAGAGATTACTTTACATACGTTATTACCGGCGATGGCGAAATCGAGGAAGGCATTGTCTGGGAAGCAGCCATGTCGGCGAAAAAATACAAGGCGGGAAAATTGATTGTGCTTGTCGATAACAACGGTATCCAAAGCAGTGGCTCCGTCGAAATGGTCAGCGGCCTGAATCCCATCCTGCCGAAATGGGAGGCCTTCGGTTGGCACTGCCAGCAAATTGACGGTCATAATTTTTCCGAAATCCTCCAGGCTGTCGAAAAGGCCAAAGCAAATACAGAACAACCCTCGCTTATCCTGGCTCATACTATAAAAGGCAAGGGAGTCCCATTTATGATAGGTGACAACACATGGCACAAACGGGTCCCGACAAAAGAACAATACGAGGAGGCCATGTGTGCATTAGGGGGGGGAATTTCATGAGTGTTCTTGGAAATACCCGCATCGCCTTTATCGAAAGTTTGGCCGAAATAGTCGAACAGGACTCCAGAGCCGTTCTGGTTTGTGCCGATTCGGTTCTGGTCGTCAAGGGCAAGCCCTTTACCGAGAAATACCCGGATAAGTTTTTTGATGTCGGTATCGCTGAGCAGAACGCCGTTGCCTGTGCTGCCGGGATGGCGGCTTGCGGCCTGGTGCCTTTTGTGGCGACGTACGCCGGTTTTATTACGATGCGGGCCTGTGAGCAGGTGCGAACTTTTGTTGCCTACCCGGGCCTGAACGTAAAACTTGTCGGAGCGAATGGCGGGATTTCCGCCGGGGAAAGAGAAGGTGTCACGCACCAGTTCTTCGAGGATGTAGGTATTATGCGTACCATCCCCGGCATTACGGTTGTTGTTCCCGCAGATCACACACAGGTTTACCAGGCGACCAAAGCCATCCACAAGGTCCCTGGGCCGGCGTACATGAGAATCGGCAGCGGACGCGATCCGGTCGTAGATAGTGACATCCCGTTCGAGTTGGGCAAAGTCAGAATCCTGAAAGAATACGGAAGCGATATCGCGTTCTTCGCCAACGGATTCGTTATTAATCGGGCGCTGAAAGCAGCAGATGTTTTAAAGGTCGAAGGGATTAATGCCATTGTTGTGGATGTCCATACCTTAAAACCTCTTGATGAAACGGCCATTATCGAAATATTGAAAAAAACCGGAGCCGCCGTCACTGTCGAAGACCACAATATTATCGGTGGTCTTGGAAGCGCCATTACCGAGTTGAGCGCCGAGAAACTGCCGTGTCCGGTCATGAGGATTGGCCTGAGAGATGTCTATCCGCGTTCGGGCCAGCCGGAGCCTCTGCTTGATTATTATAAAATGTCCGTGACGGATATTGTCGAAGCAGCGAAAAGAGCAATTAAAACAAGAGTTTGATTTCTTATATTCGGGAGTGTTCAAATGTCACAAAAGAGACTAACACTTATTCATACATCGGCGATTATGATACCCGTGTTCGGCGAACTTTGCGCCGAATTACTGCCGGATGTCGAAGTAACGCACATGGTCGATGAAAGTCTGTTGAAAGATATTATCGCCGACAAGCGGCTTGTAAAATCGACTGCCCGCAGAGTCGTTGGTCACATTATTTCCGCTGAGCAGGCCGGGGCAGACTGTATAATGGTGACATGCTCATCGATTGGTCCGGCCGCCGACCTTGGCCGACAGCTTGTGGATGTCTCCGTTGTGCGTGTCGATGAGCCGATGGCCGTCTCGGCGGTCGAAGCCGGTTCGAGAATCGGCGTCGTCGCTACGCTGCCGTCAACGTTGAATCCTACGGCGGAATTAATCAAAACCCAGGCCGAAAAGAAGGGTAAAGAAATTGACCTGACAAAAAAGCTCTGTGAAGGCGCGTTCGAAGCGATTATTACAGGTGACGGCGCCACACACGATAAGATTGTCACCGCGGCAATTCGGGAATTGGCCGAGCAGGTTGATGTCATCGCGCTCGCCCAGGCTTCTATGTCGCGAGTTGTGGATAATCTACCCGCCGAAAATAAAAAAATTCCTATTTTATCGAGCCCAAGATTGGCTGTAGAGCATTTGGTGACATTGCTCCGAGAATCGGCAAAACTTCGTCGAGGAATATAAATGACCCAAAAAATAATGAGCACAATCCATAGAATTTGCCTGTATTTATCTGGTGTCTGTTTCCTGAGTCTAATCGGCTGCTGGATCGGAAATAAACCGGCGGCATGCGGACCTTTTGCGGTTTCCTGTATCATCCTGCTTGCGGTCGGTCTGTCCAGTGTGCCGAAACTTCGGGGATATCGATTTACGGTTTGTATATTGGCCGCTGTTGTCACGCCTATGATTTATCCGCACTTTTTTCTCGAGCCGGCCGGCATAAACTTAAGAAACAAAAGACTAATAATGTTTATTGTTCAATTGGTCATGTTCGGCATGGGCACCCAGATGAGCATCAATGACTTTATCGGCGTCGTCAAAATGCCCAAGGCAGTATTTATTGGAATAACATGCCAGTTTACAATTATGCCTCTGGTCGGATATACATTAGCGAAAGCAATTGGTTTTCCTCCGGAAATCGCCGTAGGGATAATTCTCATCGGCTCTTGTTCAAGCGGACTTGCTTCCAATGTTATGGTTCACATGGCCGGCGCCAATCTGGCTTTGTCCGTCACCCTTGTGGCAGTCACCCAGTTGATAGCACCGATTATGACGCCTCTCTGGATGAAAATATTAGCCAGTGAGTTTGTGGAAATTAATTTTTTCAATATGATGTTTAATATTATCCTGATGGTTATCCTGCCTATTATAGCGGCGTTGATTTACAACTGGCTCAGGAAGGACCGACTCAAGAGACTCCATAGTTTTATGCCGGTTATTTCTATGGCCGGGATCATCTATTTTACGGCCGTGACAACCGCCGCAGGACGAGACAACTTACTCAAAGTCGGAGGGCTGCTTGTTATTGCGGCGGTTTTACATAACTCCGCCGGATATTTTCTCGGTTACTGGAGCTGTCGTTTGTTCGGCCTGGATAAAAATTCCTGCAGGACCATTGCTATTGAAGTGGGATTGCAAAATGGCGGTATGGCCTCAGGTCTTGCTGGACAAATGGGCAAGCTGGCAACGGTCGGTCTTGCACCGGCAATTTTCAGTCCGTGGATGAACGTATCCGGCTCAATCCTTGCCAATTTCTGGCGTAAACATGTGCCTTGTTCCATGAACGAGAATAAAGGATAAGGTTGGTGTGAGGAAATGCCGGCCCAAATTTGGAAACAGAACACATTGGGTTTATATGCTATCAATGCCACTGGGGGCAAACCCTACCCCCCCTTATCTAAAAATCGACTTACTTGTCGGGGTAGACTATTGCCTCAAAGAAGTATGGGGGCTTTGGGGGTGAAGCCTATCCCTGAGTTTTAAATTTCAAGTTTTTTCAACTTAGGTTTTCTTAGGTTTTGATAGGTTCTAAATATCAAGTTTTATAATGTTGTTAAAAGTTAAGTTTTGTTAAGTTTAAATTTTAGCTTTTTGAAACCTAAAAATTAAAAAAATATGCTTTCGTGTAGGTACTGCTTAGACTTTAAGGGGGTGGCTTTGACGGGGGTATGGGAGTCTGCCTGTCTGGATTTTTTCAGGTGTCCTAGTAGTGTAGTGGACGCTAAAGCTGTCCTGTTTTGCTGTAAGTGTTTCTGTTTCGTTCATAGCTTTGTTTCCTTGTTATGGTTTTGGATTAAGGCTTTGATTGCCTGTTTGGTATGCTCTGATAATCCCGGCCAAGCGGTGATTATCTGCTCAATTTCGGGGTGATTTTGCAGGAGTTTACACAAACTGGCACACAAACTGTCATTTGTGTTTTTCGTAAGCTCTTTATTATTAAGTGGTTCTGTATTTTTGCTTAGGGGGTTCAAATCCTCTCGCCCCGATTCGCCGAGGAACAGAATCCCGATTACTTTTCTCCGAGAGCCTTAACTGTTGTCTGACGCAGAATTTCCATCGGGCAATCCTTGTGTGTGAAAAGTTTAAACTGCTCAGCGGCCTGATTGATAAACATCTCGGCGCCGCTGACAGTTTGCGCGCCGGCCTGTTTGGCCTGCTTTAAAAGCAAAGTTTGGAGCGGATTATAGACCGTATCAAACACAATCATATCTTTCCTAAGGCACTTTATCGGCAAAGGACTTGCATCAGTATTGGGAGACATTCCGATACTTGTGCAGTTAATCACAATCCGGGCATCCATTTTCTCAATGTCTTCCAGACCGGCTGAATGGCAGCCAAATTCAGAAGCGAGACTGTGTGCTTTCGATACTGTGCGATTATATATCGTAACCTTCGCGCCTACATCGACAAGGCCTGCGATAATCGCCCTTGCCGCTCCACCTGCGCCGATAACAGCAGCACTTTTGCTGTGAAGCTGTTTTCTTTTTATTCCCATCGCGGAGGTTAAGGCATCCATCGCACCAGCATAATCCGAATTGTAGCCGGTTATTCTTTCGTTGAGTCCGATTATCAGCGTATTGACCGCGCCGATTTTTACAGCTAAAGGCTCAACATATTCGCCTTTTGTTCTTGCGTATTCGATGGCGCTGGTTTTGTGCGGAATTGTTACGCTGAAACCCCTGAAATCAAGCCACGGTCTTGTGGTAATATTGTCGAGAAATTCATTAAATTCCCTTTGGCTGCCTGAAACCAGCAAAGGCAGATAAACCCTGTTCATTTTTTCCGCTGCAAAACAGGCGTTGTGAGCAACAGGCCCTATCGAATGTTTCACGGGGTCGCCAATTACGCCGAAAAGCTCGGTTTTGCTGTTTATAATATCGAACCGATACAATTTTTTCATTTTTTCTATTGTCAACTGACCCTGTGCGGTAGTCTGGTTTTCTTCTACGCTTGCGAAGGTTAAAAACGCATCGAGTTTTTTCGCGATTATCCTGCTGATGATACCAGCAGGCCCCATACAGATTGCGATTGCCTTATTACCGTATTTTTTAAGGATGTCGAATGCTGCGAAGCAATCGTTTATATGATTGGCCTGGTATGCGGTCTTGGCAATAGCCGCCGGCCAAGCAGCAAATATCTTTTCATAAATACTATCTAAATTTTCAAACGACCCGTTAAAATTGTGTGCCGAAAGTATCAATTTTGTTTTAGAGGCGGCTGATAGTGCTTTTTTGATTGCTTCGCCAAAATCTTTTTTTGTGAAATTCACATATTCACAGTCGATGAAATCGGCGCCGAGTCTTATCGCTTCAGCAAGAATCTGCCCGCGAACAGCAGGGGGTAAATTATTCTGTCCGCCCTGTGCGGAATCTCTGCAAGTGACAATTAACGGCAAGGCGGTTTGCTGTGCAGATTTGACTAATTCTCGCAGTTTATCAGTATTAAGCCCTTCAAGATAATCAGTCCGCAGTTCGAGCATTTCAGCACCGGTTTTAACGGCTGCTGTTATCTGCTCTTTGCAGGTTTTTAAATCTTTTCCTGATATTGGAATCGTAAGATATGTCATAGTATTAACTCAAAACTCAAAACTTCCTATTCGAGCTGCTGTAAGATTCTGTCTATTACGATATTTATCGCTATAAGATATGCCTTTGCCGTTGCTTCGAGCATATCAATCGAGCAGGCCTTAACCCTAACCTGCCTGTTATGATATTCAACTGTCATACTTGCCTGTCCGAGCGAATTTGCGCCGCTGCCTATGGTCTCAAAACTGAAGTCCTTCAGGAAGACCCTTATTCCGGTTGCCTGGCCGATTGCTGAGCATATCGCATCGGTCGAGCTGTAGCCGGCCCCTTCGGAAGTTATTTTTTTGCCGTCCGGAGTTTTGAGCGATACTGTAGCCGCAGGCAGGACGGTCGGTCCGATAGTGATTTTAAGCGAGATGAGGTCCCATCCTTTTTGGGGCTGAATATGGACTTCCTCGGCAATAGCCGCGATTTCCTCGGCAAAGATTATTGCTTTCAGCTCATAGAGGTCATTAATCCGCTGATAAACCTGTTCGAACTGTTTATCCGTAAGCTCTTTGCCTGTCGCTGCAATTTGAGCGTGCACAATTTCACGAACCGGCGGATTATTGCCGTCAAATACCGGATTGTCTGGATTCAGCAAAATCATCCTTGAAATCTCTAATTTAAATATAATCTATCAGAAAAAATCTGCAATTGCGACTAAAAAACCCCATCTTTTCGGTGTTCTTAAATTTCTTGCACGGATTGCCTTTCAGCCGTAAAATGGACTTATAATGCAGGTTATAAACACAATTGAGAAAATCGATAATAAGGTAAAAGGCTGCTGTCTGACGATAGGCAACTTTGACGGCGTTCATCTGGGTCATAAGAAGATTATAGCCGCCGCCCGACAAACCAGTGAAAAATTCGGCAATTGCCCCGTCGCGGCTATTGTCTTTGACCCTCATCCGGCAGCTATTCTGCACCCGGAAAAACAAACGCAGGTTCTAACGCCATTGCCGTTAAAAAAGACTCTGCTTGAGGCAGCAGGAGTTGATTATCTGATTGTCCTGACGGACAGTTACGAACTTTTGACGCTTTCGCCTGCGGATTTTATCGATGATTTTCTGAAGGACACCATCGCTCCAAAGGTTGTAGTTGAGGGCGATGATTTTCATTTCGGCTACGGCCGCAGCGGCGATGCCCAGCTTCTTCAACAGCTTGGAAAGCAGCTTGGCTTTGATGTTATAATTGTCGAGCCTCAGGAAATAAAACTTAAAGACGGCTTATCCAGGGTTTCAAGCACGCTTATTCGCCATCTGTTGCATACCGGCAATGTTGCTGACGCCGCTAAGGCTCTCACCCGGCCGTATCGTCTTATGGGGATGGTTTCCAAGGGCAGAGGCAAAGGCGCCGAACTTGGTTTTCCGACGGCGAATATCGAGCCGCACGAGCAGATTATTCCCGCCGAAGGTGTTTATGCTGGTTTAATCTCTGTTGCAGATAATATTGAAAAATTATGTATATTAAATCAGAAAATTCCTGCCGTTTTCAGTCTCGGCAGGGCTAAAACTTTTATTTCCGACCATCCTTTGCTGATTGAGGCGCATATTCTCGAAGGCAAAGTTGAAGATTTGTATAACAAATATCTTGCAATGGACTTTGTTGACTTTATCCGCCATCAGCAGAGATTTGAAATGGAAGAAAAACTCAAGGAGCAAATCGCCAAAGATTGCAAAAAGGCAAAATCCATTTTAAAAATTCAGGAATGATTTATTACAGGGAGAATTTTTATTTGAGAATGACACAGAATCACAGATGCGGCGGCTATATTTTGCTGTTGATGCTTTTGGCAGTTATACTGCTGGGCATGATGTTTTCCTATAAGGCGTGGAGGGGCCATGGAGTAAATGTGGACAGTGGCCAGGAATTGAAAAATCCCCCGTGGCGGCAGTGGAAAAATATCCAAAAGCATCTGGCCCGCGGCGACCTCGGGAAACCTGCTTCGCAGCAGCCTCAAATTACCGAGACTATGGAGATGAGTGCACAGCTTCTCGACAAGCAGGATGAAAGAGGGACGATTATATTGAGATTTAAGCCTGATTATACTATTGAAGGAAGCTGGGATGGCACTTTTTTCATAGACCCAAATAAAAGCAGAGAATTTCAACTGGCGGATTGTGGAATTAAGGGTTATTTTATACCTGACGAAACTGATGTAGGTGTGGAGAAAAAGACTGAGCCCGACAGAATTTACTTTATTTCAAAAGGCTTTTTTATATTAGTTGATTATGACAGAGAAAAACGTGAAACACTCAAGCTCACAGGCGATATTTATGTGTCCGGCTGGCTTTTGCCCGATTTTTCGGTTCAGCAGGGTCAGGCGGTTATGACGTCTGATAAGGAGCATTTTAGGTCGTTTGATTTCTCCGGCAAGGCTGAAAAAATGGCTGTGGGAAATTTTGAACCGCTTTTGAAGGGTTTGCAGCAGAAGTAGTCGGGTAATATTTTTGATTTGTAATTTTTCTTTTTAATTTTTAATATTTGGTTACTCTTAATCTGTATAATCTGTAGTTTTAATAAGGAATTCAATGACCGCAGCGGATAACTTTAAAAAAGCGATTGAACTAATTAAAAGCGCCAAAAGCTGGCTTGTAACCTCGCATACGCGCCCTGACGGCGATGCTGTCGGCTGTATAAAAAGTTTTTGCGAGATTGCGGCACAGCTTGGCAAAGAAGCAAAGCCATTGCTGCTTTCTCCGCCGGCAGAATGGTATAAATTCATCTTCGATTCGCCGGTGCCGGTGCTCGGAAATGATGTGAAACTCGACCAGCTTCAAGCCGGAAAATTCGGCAAATTCGACCTTGTTGTAATTGTCGATACCAACAGCTATGTTCAGCTTGCCGAGTTTGACAAATGGCTCAAAAAATCCAAAGTCCCCGTGCTGGTTATCGACCATCATCTGACAGGAGACGGCCTGGGGACTGTCGAGGTTGTCGATTCGACGGCGGCGGCAACAGGCGAAATAATCCTCGACCTGCTCAAATACAGCGGCTGGAAAATTACGCCTGCAATTGCGGAAGCCCTTTATATCGCCATTTCAACCGATACAGGCTGGTTCAGATTCGATAATACCGATGCCAGAGTAATGCGCAACGCATCGATACTTATAGAAATGGGAGCAAGGCCGTCTGAGATTTATCGTAAAATGTATCAGAATTACTCGCCTGCCAGAATAAAACTTTTAGGCAAAATGCTCGAAAAACTCGAACTTCATCACAATAACAAAATCGCCCTGATGTTTATTATGCGCAGCGATTTCGATTCAACCGGCGCGACAGGCACGGATACCGAAGAATTTGTCAATGAATCACAGCGTATCAATTCAGTTGCGGCGTCGGCCTTATTTGTCGAATTGAAAGACGGAGGCTTTCGATGCTCATTGCGCAGCGATGGCAGCGTCGATGTTCGCCAAATCGCTCAAAAATTCGGCGGCGGAGGCCATAGAGTAGCCGCAGGCGTCAACCTAAAAGGTCCGCTAGTTTTGGCCGATGCGAAAAAGATGATTCTCGATGAGCTCGAAAATGCGTTATCTGCCTCCGGTAAATAATACTTTGGTTAAAATTAAGGCAACCTTTAAGAATAAGAAATTGGCGTGGTTTGGTGTTTTATATAAGTAGTAAAGGCGAATAAAATGAAGAAAATACCTCTTATCATGTCGTTGATTGTCAATATTTTGCTCGTCGCAGCAGTGTTTGGTATGCGTCTTCATTACCACAAGGCGATATTTCAAACACTTTATAGCATCACCGCATCTGACGTCCGTTTTCACGAGGGCATCCTGGCTGAACTTCAGTCAGAAGATGAATACAAAATCATGGCAGTTAAGACCATGCTCAAGCAGAATATTGAAAAGGGAAAGGAGTCTGCGGAAATTTGGAAAGATGCATCAGAGAGGATTAGGCTGAAGTAAAAAAGAGGTTTTCGATGAATAGTTTATGAGAAAAAAATGAAAAGTATTTCCGCCAATATAAGAACAAAACCTGCCGTGAAACGGCAGGCTAAATATTTGCCTTTGCGCTCTCGACGGTATTATAAAGCAGCATTGTAATAGTCATCGGGCCGACACCGCCGGGGACGGGGGTGATTAAACTTGCCTTCTTGCTGACATTTTCAAAATCCACATCGCCAACTAATCTAAAGCCCGCCTTCTTTGTCGAATCATCAACTCTGTTTATGCCGACATCAATAACAACGGCGCCGTCTTTTATCATATCAGCCGTTATAGCATTAACTTTGCCTGCCGCGGCGACAACGATATCGGCTCTTCTCGTATGAGCGGCCACATCTTTTGTTCTCGTATGGCATACAGTAACCGTTGCGTTGCCGGCAGGTGATTTCTGAATCAGCATATTCGCAAGCGGTTTGCCGACGATATTGCTTCTGCCGACAATTACGACTTCAGCGCCGTCGAGTTTTACGCCGCTCCTTAGGAGCAATTGCACAACGCCATTTGGCGTGCAGGGCAGAAACGTTTTTTGGCCGACGACCATTTTGCCGACACTTATCGGATGAAAGCCGTCAACGTCCTTTGCGGGGTCGATTGCCAGCAGGACTTTCTGTTCGTTGATATGTTTTGGCAGCGGTAATTGAACGAGAATACCGTTAATCTTCGGGTCTTTGTTCATTTTATTGACGAGGGCAAGTAAATCCTTTTCGCTCGTCTCGGCAGGCAGACGGTTATCATCGGAATAAATGCCTATTTCGCCACAGGCCTTTTCCTTGGCGGTTACATAGGAGACAGAAGCGGGGTCTGCACCAACGAGGATAACGCCGAGGCCGGGGATGATGCCTTTAGCCTTGAGCTTTTCAATTTCAGCTTTTAGTTCAGCCCGGATATTTGCCGCGATTTGTTTACCGT
>JBAVNP010000303.1:0-2801 GCA_049691175.1 Sedimentisphaerales bacterium | reverse complement strand
GATGTTCACCGGCAGACTTAAATGGCGATTGCAGCTTTGACTGGCTGGACATAGAGCAATTCGCTCAGGACTGGTTGAGCTGCAACAGGAATCCTGCCAGCGAATGTATGCTGCCATAATCCATACTTCCGAACCGGGTTTTTGGTATAATATAGTTGGTTCTATAGGGCTCATAATTTTTTGGAGTTGTGATGAAGAAAGATTTTATTGTTGTTGGACTGTGTTTATTTTTCTGCGCAAATGCAATAGCGATTCCTGCATTTCCCAGCGCTGAGGGATATGGCGCTGTAGCGACAGGCGGCCGCGGCGGTGTCGTTTACGAAGTTAATAACCTGAGCGACAGCGGATCTGGTAGTCTTCGGGCAGCAGTAGAAGCATCAGGACCAAGGACTGTTGTGTTCAGGGTTTCGGGTACGATTACCCTGAATAGCAAATTGTCGATTCACAACCCCTATATCACCATAGCCGGGCAAACAGCGCCGGGAGATGGTATTTGTCTTAGAAAATACCCCTTATCAATTGACGCCAACGAGGTTATCATCCGGTATATAAGGGCAAGATTTGGAAATGAATCGGGTACTGCTGATGATGCCGTATCAAGCCGGTATATTAAGAACCTTATCGTTGACCATGTGTCGGCAAGTTGGAGTGTTGACGAGGCAATGTCTATTTACCATTGCGAAAACGTAACTATTCAATGGTGCCTGGCTTCGGAAAGCTTATATGCTGCCGGCCACCCTAGTGGCAACCATGGGTTTGGAGGTATTTGGGGTTCAAACTATAGTACCCAACATCATAACCTGCTGGCACATCACACCAGCCGTAATCCCCGTTTCGCTTCGGGTTGCGGATATGTCGATTACAGAAATAACGTGATATACAACTGGGGTGGGAACAGTTGCTATGGGGGCGAAGCGCACCAAGTAAATGATACGCGCGTCCCGCCGATTGCATTTTCCAATATTAATATGGTGGCCAATTATTATAAGTCGGGACCTGCAACTTCATCAGGCGTAAAGTCCCGCATTGCTAATCCTTCATACCGCGACGTAAAAACTGATTATGGCAAATGGTATGTTGCCGATAATTTTGTTGTGGGCTATCCTGCGGTTACAGCCGATAACTGGAGTGGTGGTGGCGTAGCACCCCAGGGCGGTACTGGAGATATTCCGTTAGTAAAACTTACTAGTCCGTGGTCATCTATGGCTATTACCCAGCAAACCGCGGAGGGTGCATATAACTACGTTTTAAACAGCGCAGGCTGCAGCCTTGTGCGAGACTCAGTCGACCCCCGCATCATAAGTGAGGTAACTAACGGTACCGCGACTTATGGCGGGGCATATGGCACTGCCAAAGGTATCATAGATTCGCAGGAAACCGTCGGCGGCTGGCCGACATTAAATTCTCTCCCTGCTTCGACAGATACCGACCACGATGGTATGCCGGACGAATGGGAAACGGCACACGGCCTGAATCCAAATGACCCGGCAGACCAAAACGATTATACCGGCGACGGATATACTAACCTCGAAAAATACATCAACGGTCTCTGTCCCGACCCTTACGCCCCAACACCAAATCCGATGACCTGGGCACAGACGCCTTACGCAAACGAGGCATATACTTTGACAATGACCGCAAATACCGCGACCGATGTCTGCGGAGTAGAATATTATTTCGCCAACCTTACAGCTCCTGACCATAATTCCGGCTGGCAGGACAGCGCTACTTATGCTGACACAGGCCTGACGGCAGACACAACTTATACATATCAAGTTAAAGCCCGTAATAAGAGCAGTAATCGGAATGAAACAATGTGGTCGGCCGAGGCATCAGCGACAGCAAGAACCTATGGCTGCACAAGCGCAATAGCTTCAGACTTATATGAAGACTGCCAGGTAGATTTCCGCGATTTTGCCATTTTGGCAAACGAATGGGCAGGTGACTGGCTTGATATACTCCAGTTCGCAGAAGATTGGCTGACCTGCAACCGCAGCCCAAGCGAAGAATGCTGGCAATAAGATTCTTTTCGCGCAAAGCTAAAGGTTAAATTGCGCAAATCTTCCCTAATTGTAGACTTTCCATTTTCTCTTTTATACTAAGTTATGGTATAATCTTAACGTATAAACGAGTTTTATAGGATTTTAATGGAGGTCGGAAGTGATGAAAAGAGCTACTCTTTTAGTCGGACTGGGTATAACTTTAATATGTTTTGTATCAAACGTTAGTGCACTAGTACCTGCCTTTCCCGGCGCTGAGGGATATGGCGCTGTAGCGACAGGCGGCCGCGGAGGCGTTGTGTATGAGGTGACAAACCTTGACAGTTCCGGTGCCGGCAGTTTCGGCGCAGCGATTGGCGCTTCAGGCGCCAGAACTGTCGTATTCAGGGTGTCTGGTACAATAACCGGCAATTTTAATATCAGCAATGGCAATATTACCATTGCCGGACAAACAGCGCCTGGCGATGGTATATGTATTAAAGGAAACCTTTCCACCTCTGCCGACAACATCATCATCCGGTATATCCGTTGTAGATATGATCCTGTTCCTCAGATCGATGGAGATGCGATAGGCGGCAGGTATCATAATAACATTATCATCGACCATGTTTCAGCCAGTTGGAGCGCTGATGAAGTTTTTACGCTTTACCATAATAGTAACACAACCGTTCAATGGTGTATAATTGCAGAAGGTTGCGAAAAGTTTGAAGACGGCGTAAGCGTAGGTCATAGATTTGGGGGCATCTGGGGAAACAACTACGGTACCTGGCATCATAACCTGATTGCACATAATGATAGCCG
>JBAVNP010000302.1:0-7159 GCA_049691175.1 Sedimentisphaerales bacterium | reverse complement strand
AATCTGCCAGTCGAGGTGGTCGACTAATTTATCCGGCTGAGGATTAATTTTTCTTATAGCTCTGCCATCCGATGTGTCCGGCTTATAAAAGATAGCGGAAAAATCGAGTCCTTTTGCTTTGTAATGTTCAATAGCTTTTTTAGTGCAAAGCGTATCGACTCTGCCGACCATATCTTCGAATTTCCTGAAACCCAATTGAGCCATAATCTGTCGGGCTTCCTCGGCGACGAAAAACAGAAATCTTTCAAGGTTCTCCGGTTTTCCTGCAAATCTTGCCCTTAATTCCTTATCCTGTGTTGCTATTCCGAAGGCGCAGGCTCCTTCGTGGCATTTGCGAAGCAGGGTACAGCCCAGCGTAACCAATGCCGCGGTGCCGAATCCGAATCTTTCGGCGCCGAGCAAGGCGCCGATAACCACATCTCTGCCGGTTTTCATTTGTCCGTCAGCCTGAACGGTAATCCTGTCCCGCAGGTTATTGTTTACAAGCACCTGTTGAGTTTCCGCAAGTCCCAGCTCCCACGGGCAGCCGGTGTGTTTTATTGAACTAAGCGGGCTTGCCCCTGTTCCGCCATCGTGTCCGCTAATTAAGACCTCATCGGCATTGCCTTTGGCGACTCCAGCTGCGATGGTGCCGACACCGATTTCAGCGACGAGTTTAACCGAAACTTTCACGCCCGGATTGCTGCATTTGAGGTCATATATAAGCTGTGCCAGGTCTTCAATTGAATAAATATCGTGATGCGGCGGGGGAGATATTAAGGTTACGCCGGGAGTTGAATAGCGTAATTTCGCTATTTCCTCAGTTACTTTATGCCCGGGCAATTGTCCGCCTTCGCCCGGTTTTGCACCCTGAGCCATCTTAATCTGCAGTTCTTTGGCGTGAGACAGATAATTTATAGTAACGCCGAATCTTCCACTTGCGACCTGTTTAATCGCGCAATTTCTGGAAACTTCGTCTTTTTTCTCAATATATCTTTCTTCATCTTCGCCGCCTTCGCCGGTATTGCTCATTGCCCCGATTTTATTCATAGCGATAGCGACGCACTCGTGCGCTTCTTTGCTTATCGAGCCGTGGCTCATAGCGCCGGTGCAGAATCTCTTTACAATTTCGCTTGCCGGCTCAACCTCTTCAATTGGTATTGATTGTGCATCTTTAAATTCAAAAAGTCCACGCAGGGTGCACAGTTTCATTCCCTGCTGATTAACGGCTTTTGCGTATTCATCGTAAGCCTTTTGGTCGTTGTTTCTTACGGCATGCTGAAGACGGGAAATTGTTATCGGATTCCACAGATGCGCTTCGCCGGAATTTCTGAAGTGATATTCGCCGCCAAATTCTAATTCAAGTTCACCGCCTTTTCTCGGCTCAAAAGCGTTTGAATAACGCTGAAGAACCTCCTTTGCGATTTGTTCAAGACCTATGCCTTCGATTCGAGAGCTTGTATTTGTGAAAAATTCTTTCATAAGCTCTTTATTGAGGCCAATCGCTTCAAAAAGCTGCGCGGAATGATAGCTTCGCAGTGTCGAAATGCCCATTTTGCTCATTGTTTTCAGGATGCCTTTTTTTACCGCAGCGATGTAATTATCCGCGATTTGCACCGGGTCCATATTGGTAGGCAGTTCGCCTTGTCTTTGCATCTCATCGAGACATTCAAATGCAAGATATGGATTTATCGCGTTTGCGCCATATCCGCACAGCAAACAGAAATGCATTACTTCTCTCGGCTCTCCGCTTTCAACGATAATACCTGCTTCTGCTCTTAATCCCGCTTTTAGCAGTCCATTATGCACAGCGGCGGTCGCGAGCAGCGAAGGAATCGGCGCCATATTTTCCGATGCGGATTTATCGCTTACGATTAGCAGACAAGAACCGTTTTTGACGGCTGTTTTTGCGTCGTTTACAAGTTTATCAATTCCGATACGGAGACTCTTGGCCCGGTCTTCTGTTTGAGAATCAAACAAGGCGTTGACAGTAGCGATTTTAAAATCGGCCCGATTTACCGAACGGAGACGTTCGATGTCTTCATTGGTAAGAATCGGATGAGGCAGTTTTAATTGTCTGCAATGCTGCGGCGTTTCCTCAAGTATATTTGGTTTTCTGCCAGTAAAGCCCATCAGGCTCATTACTAGTCCTTCTCGCAGCGGGTCAATCGGCGGGTTTGTAACCTGTGCGAAAAGCTGTTTGAAATAATTGAATAGCAGTTTAGGCTTATTGCTTAATACCGCCAGCGCCGCGTCATTTCCCATAGACCCGACCGGTTCCTGTCCGTGAACCGCCATCGGCGTAAGAATCATTTTTAGCTCTTCGCGGGTAAAACCGAACATTCGCAATCTCTGGAAAATGGTATCAGGGTCGCTCGTTACGAGTTTGGGACTATCGAAAAGGCCGCGAAGTTCGATGCGGTTTTCATCGAGCCAGCGTCGGTATGGTTTTTGTCTCGATATTTTGCTTTTTATTTCGTTATCAGTAACAATTCTGCCTTCAGCCGTATCTACAAGGAACATATGGCCGGGCTGAAGACGGCCTTTCATCTGGATTTTTTCCGGTGGAAATTCCACAACACCGGCCTCGCTTGCCAGAATCGCAAGACCGTCGGTTGTTACAATATATCGACAGGGTCTTAAGCCGTTTCTATCGAGAGTTCCGCCGATTATTTGTCCGTCTGTGAAGACCATCGCGGCAGGGCCGTCCCACGGCTCAATTATGGCGGAGTGATATTCGTAGAAAGCGCGTTTGTCCGTGCTTATATGGTATTTTTGTCCAAAGGCCTCAGGAATCATCATCATCATAGCGTGCGGCAGGGTGCGCCCCGCCTGCACTAATAATTCGAGAGCGTTATCGAAGCAGGCCGAGTCGCTGCCATCCGGCACAAGCACAGGGAAACAATCGGGCATAAACTGTCCGAATTTTTCGCAGGACATTTTATATTCTCTTGCTGCCATACTGCTTTTGTTTCCGCTTAACGTATTTATTTCGCCGTTATGCGCGATGCAGCGGAAAGGCTGAGCCAGCTTCCAGTTTGGAAATGTGTTTGTGCTGTATCTTTGATGAACTATTGCCAGTGCGCTTTTGACGTTCTCATCCGCCAAATCGGGATAATAAGCAAACAATTGCCACGCCATAAACATTCCCTTATAGCATATTGTTCTGCTGCTCAGTGAGCAGATGTAAAAATCGTTTCCCGCTGCGCCGAATCTTTCCCTGATTTGTTTTTCAGTTTTTTTTCTGGCGAGAAATAGTTTTCTTTCGAGTTCTATCCCTTCAAAGCCGCAGGCATTGATGAAAATTTGACTGATGTGCGGCTGGGCTTCAAGAGCGATTTTGCCGAGGCAGTCCGGTTTTACCGGCACAATTCTTTGTCCGATGATTTTCATTCCGTGCAGTTCGATTGCCTGCTGGAAAATGGAGAGACATTTTACCCGGAGTTCATTGTCTTTTGGAGCAAATATCATTGCCACAGCGTATTTGCCGGGTTGTGGAAGATTTATATTGAGTTTTTTACTATGTGCAAAAAAAAACTCGTGTGGAATCTGGAACAATATGCCTGCTCCGTCGCCGGTGGTTTCATCGGCGCCGGCCGCTCCGCGGTGGTGGAGATTTATAAGGATTTCCTTGCCGTAATTGATTATGGAGTGGTCGCTTTTACCGGAAATATTTACAACAGCGCCTATACCGCAGGCATCATGCTCGGTTTTTGTTTCATACAGACCAAAATCTCTTTGTTTAGATAACAGTGTAAATCCCTCCGAAGATTCCAATATTTTATAATAAATTCTATTGTTTATGTCAATGTTATATCTTCCTATAGACACGTCAAACCCCTGCTAGTTTTTGAGGCCAGCAGGGGCTTGTGTATTTGTTTCTATAACGATACTTGCTAATCGGTATTAGCAGTCGTAATACAGATGGAACTCGTGCGGATGCGGCCGTAGCGATATTTCATCGATTTCCTTTTCTTGCTTCCACTGAATCCATGTCTCGATAAGGTCGTTGGTGAATACATCGCCTTCAGTTAGGAATTTATGGTCTTTTTCGAGAGCCGCAATTGCTTCTGACAGTGAGCCTGGCGCCTGTTTTGTGTTGGCCAGCTCTTTGGCTGAAAGTTCATACACGTCTACGTCCATCGGCTTACCGGGGTCGAGTTTACGATTGATACCGTCGTTGGCAGCCATAAGCATAGCGGCAAAAGTAAGATAGCCGTTGCAGCTCGGGTCTGGGCAGCGGAATTCGACACGTTTGGCTTTCTCGCTCGGAGAATACATCGGAATTCGGCAGGCGGCTGAACGGTTGCGGGCCGACATACAAAGATTTACCGGTGCCTCAAAGCCTGGAACAAGCCTGCGGTATGAGTTTGTTGTTGGTGCAGCAAAAGCAAGGATGGCTGGTGCGTGAGCGATAAGCCCTGCGATTGCGTGCAATCCGAGTTCGGATAATCCCGCATAACCTTTTCCGGCGAACAGGTTTTTCCCTCCCTTCCAGAGAGAGAAGTGTGTGTGCATACCAGAACCGTTATCCTGAAATATCGGCTTGGGCATAAATGTTGCCGTTTTGCCGTGACGCTTGGCTACGTTTTTGACGATGTATTTATACCACATAAGCTTGTCGGCCTGTTCGACTAACGGCGCGAAAAGCATGTCGATTTCGGCTTGTCCGCCGGTGGCGACTTCATGATGATGTTTCTCGACTACGATTCCGACCTTCTGCATTTCCTCAACCATTTCGGTTCGGATATCCTGCTGCGTGTCGGTTGGGCTTACAGGGAAATAACCGCCTTTGTATGATGGTTTATACCCAAGGTTGGGTTCCTCGAAACGGGCAGTGTTCCATGATCCTTCCGAAGAATCGATTGAGTACATACCGGTATGCTGGTTCTGTTCATAGCGGACTTCGTCGAAGATGAAGAATTCCGGCTCCGGGCCGTAATATGCGGCATCCGCCAACCCGGTCTTTTTCGCAAATTCAGCCGCTTTCTTGGCGATATTGCGCGGGTCGCGATTGTATTCTTCGCGTGTAATAGGATCGACGACGTCCGCGAGGACGCTCACAGTTGGCTTAGCGAAAAACGCGTCCATTACTGCGGTGTCCAGGTCTGGTACCGCCATCATATCGGACTGGTGAATTGGCTTCCAGCCGCGGATTGAGGAACCGTCGAAACCGAGACCTTCCTTCAGTGCCTTTTCGTCCAGGAATTCCGTTGGGAATGTGCAGTGCTGCCAGGTGCCGAGTAGGTCAACGAATTTCAGATCGACCATCCCGGCGTTGTTTTTCTTGCAAAAATCAAAAAATTCTTTCGGGGTCATTTCTTATTTCCTTTCGACTAAATTTTAGTTTTTTAACTCTTAATCTTTCCTATACAAAGACCAACTCACCTGTGAATAATATGCAATAACCATACCATATTGTAATTTAATGCAAAAATTGCTGCAGGTCATTGCTTTAAAGGATATTATAAAAAAATACAAATTCAATATAAATCTTAACCATCATACATTATTGTAGATTTTTATATACAAATCTACGTTATTGTATTTATCACAAAATTGTCCACAAAGAATACAATTTAGTTAGTTTTAGGTTTTAAACTTTTGAGTTTTTCAGCCTATAGCTTCGCCGCCGCGTTCTTCCGTCCTGATCCTTACGCATTCCGGCAGGTCCACAACGAATATTTTTCCGTCGCCGGTATGCCCGGTTTTTGCCCCGGCAATTATTGCCTTTATTGTCCGTTCGACGAAGTTTTCATTCACCGCTATTTCAAGGCGGACTTTCCGCAGCAGGTTTCCCGTTTCTCTTACACCGCGATAGACCTCTGTTACGCCTTTTTGTCTGCCGTGACCGAGAACCTCGCTAACGGTGATAAGGTTGACTTCTTCTTTGTAGAGTTCTTCTTTTACTTGTTCGAGTCTGTGAGGTTGAATTACAGCGATTATCAGTTTCATATCTGGTTTCCCTTTCTTTTACTCTAACATCGTATAGGCCCGCTCATTGTGCTCTGTCAGGTCGAGCCCTATTGCTTCGTCTTCTTCAGTTGCTCGTACGCCGATGACTGCATCAATCAATTTGTAGATGATGTACGTACCAATGAATGCGTAAGTTACTGTTGCAGCCGCTGCGATAAGCTGTACAAAAAATTGTTTGCTGTTTCCCGCAAGCAGCCCGTCGGCGCCGGCCTGGTTTATGGCCTTGGATGCGAATAGTCCCGTTGCTAAAGTTCCCCAGAAACCGCTTATGCCGTGTACGCCGAACGCGTCCAGCGAATCATCATAATGGAACGTACGTTTCACGAAACTTACAGCAATGAAACAAAAGATACTGGCTGCGATGCCGATTACCAAAGCTGCACCTATGCCGACAAATCCCGCCGCCGGCGTAATGGCCGCTAATCCCGCGATTGCTCCGGATATGGTTCCGAGCATTGTAGGATTACCGTTAAGCTTCCAGTCAATCAATGCCCAGGTCAGCGCCGCTACAGCTCCGGCGGTATTGGTAACAACGAATGCGTTTACCGCGATGCCATTAGCGGCCAGTGCGCTGCCCGCATTAAAGCCGAACCAGCCGAACCAAAGCAAGGCCGCCCCTAAAACGCTGAACGGCAGATTATGCGGTGCAATTGCGTATTTATCGTAGCAGGTTCTTTTGCCGATTATTAACGCGGTAACTAATGCTGCGATGCCCGCATTGATGTGAACGACCGTTCCGCCGGCGAAATCCATAACGCCCATATTTCTCAGCCATCCGCCGTTGCCCCAGACCCAGTGTGCGATTGGGTCATATACAAATGTTGCCCACAGCAGCGTGAAAATCAGATACGCCGAGAATTTCATTCGCTCCGCGAATGCGCCAATAATAAGGGCAGGCGTGATTATTGCGAACATTGCCTGGAATATCATAAACGCTTGATGTGGAATAGTAGCACTGTAGGCAGCGTATGGTTCGAGTCCGACTCCTTTAAGTCCGAACCATTGCAGGCCGCCTATAAAGCTGTTGCCTGGAGCAAAAGACAGGCTGTATCCGAATATCACCCATTGAATACTAAGGGCGGCCAGGGCGATAAAGCATTGCATAAGAACACTGAGATAATTTTTTCGTCTGACAAGCCCGCCGTAGAAAAATGCCAGCCCCGGCGTCATCAGCATAACAAGTGCTGCGGACATCAGTACCCAA
>JBAVNP010000301.1:0-3146 GCA_049691175.1 Sedimentisphaerales bacterium | reverse complement strand
GGGCTGATAAACGATTATATGCTGCGCGATGCCAGTACTGCGAACAGGGCAGTGCCGCTGCTGCTGGTGGCACGTCATCTGGAGCGGATATGCGACCATGCAACAAACATCGCAGAAGATGTTATCTATATGGTTGAAGGCAAAACCATAAAACATCATCACGACAAATAAAATAATATTGTTTTCTTAAGGGATTAAGAAAATGCTGGATAAAATCTTCAGACTTCAGAAGGGAAACACTTCCGTAAAAACCGAAATAATCGCAGGGATTACAACCTTTCTGACAATGGCATATATCATTTTTGTAAATCCTGCGATTTTGTCCCAGGCCGGTATGGACAAGGCCGCTCTTGTGGCGGTTACGTGCCTTGTAACCGCCATTGCGACAATTGTAACAGGTTTGTTCGCCAATGCTCCGATAGCGATGGCGCCGGGGATGGGACTGAATGCTTTTTTCGCTTATACGCTTGTTATCACTCAAAAAATAAGCTGGCAGACCGCGCTGGGAGTGGTGTTTCTGTCTGGTTTGTTCTTTTTGATTCTCACGCTCATAGGCCTGCGAAAAAAACTTGTCGAAGCAATTCCGCAATCCCTTATCAGCGCTATATCCGTCGGCATTGGTTTATTTATAACATTTATCGGTCTGCAAAACCTCGGCATAGTAATTGCTCATCCGGTTACTTTGGTTCAGGCAGGAAATTTGAGCACAACAACAATGATAGGCTTGGCAGGATTAATTGTAATGATTTTCCTCGAAATGAAAAAAATCAAAGGTTCGCTCTTAATAGGGATAATCGTCGCGACTGTTCTTGCGCTTTTGCTTGGCAAAGTTAATAAACCAGAGTCTTTAGTATCTACCGACATAAGCATTGCTGCTGTTGCTCTTAAGCTCGATATTGTCGGCGCCTTGAAATGGAGTCTTTTCGGCAGCATCTTTGCGCTGATGTTTATGGATATGTTCGACAGCATCGGAACGCTTGTCGCCTGCTGCAATGAAGCAAAAATGACCAATAAAGCCGGCAAAATTAAGAAACTTGATACATTACTTACTATCGATGCCGGCGCAACAATGTTTGGAGCGGCTCTGGGAACTTCAACAACAACTTCTTACATTGAATCTGCGGCGGGAATCGAGCAGGGCGGCAGAACAGGCCTTACATCCATCGTAACGGGCATCTTATTTTTAATTGCGATGCTTTTTGTGCCTGTGGTCGGAATTGTGCCAAGTTACGCAACGGCGCCGGCACTGATAATGGTAGGCCTTTTTATGACAAAGGAAATTAAAAGAATAGACTTTGCGCAGATGGAAAACGCCTTTCCGGCTTTTATTATAATGATAATGATTGCGCTCAGCTACAGCATAAGCACGGGACTGGCGTTCGGCTTCATTTCATTTACGCTGCTGAAAGTAATTTCCGGCAAAATAAAGGATATCAAACCGGTAATGTGGATAATTACTGCGCTGTCGATATTTTACTTTGTGATTCCGCTGTTAACTAAAAGTTCCTGATAAAAGCGCCTGCCAAAAGCGAAATCAGTATCAGATAATCGAGGTCTTCAGGGTCGTAATGTTCATGGTTGAGTGAATTATCGACATAAAGAACGCCATAACACTCCCCTTCGCATATTATCGGCGCAATCAATGCCGAGTTGATTTTATCGGCTTGCTCCTGCTGCTGCGGAAGCCGGGGCACAAAAACATAATGACGATTTTTTATCGCCTCGTTGATTTTTGACGTAAGAGGCATTTCTTCCGGTTTGACAATCTCGCCGCTGATTTTTCTGCCTTTTATCATGTCCATCGGACCGGTGGGATTTTTTCGCACGGCAACCCAGATATGAAAAGGCACGAACTGGCGAGCCAGTGTATCTACCAGCGCGGTAATAAGACTGCCGATGCTTTTACATTTGCTTATGGCCTCGGCGGCGCGTGAAAAATCTTTAAAGCGTTTTGCCGGCATTTTTATAGGTAAGATGTTAACGCCGTCTAATTGACGAAACACAATCTGCGGCTCATGCAGTGTTGAATGAAGCGTATCTCCAAGTACCGTTGTATCGTGCGAATCGGACTCGTCTAAATGAAATTCGACGTGGAAGCCGGCAATCTTTATTACATCGCCGTTCTTTATCTCGGCCTTGTGGATAACCTCGTTGTTGAGATAAGTCTTATTGGCTGAATCAAGGTCCTCAACAATCCATTTGCCTTCGGTAGTGGTGTAGATAACTGTATGCTGTCTCGAGACAGCCCTGTCCGGCAGAAAAACCTGGCTGCCAATCTGCCTGCCGATATAAATCGGGCCGCGCGAAAACCGCAGTTCGTTTACCAGTTCATCCCCTCGCTTTACAGTAAGTCGCATTTATCACCTCCGCTAATCTGTTGCGACAAAAACAGTTCCACAACTGTTTCCATATTATTACATCGGCTAAATCCTGTCAAGATTTTAGCGGAATTTGGCTTGTCATCGCTGAAAATAGCAGGATAATACCTGAGGATTAACCGTCTAAAATAAGGATGTTTTTATGGCTGATTCCTCATTAATGGGCAGATTTTTCAAACGCATTCATCCCGAATCGATTCCCTGGCCGGGTTCGGTGCTTTATAACCTGATAAGTTCGACAGTCATATTCCAGCGACATTACGAGATGGTTGCCGAGGATATATTGCAGTATTGCAAAAAGGGGAGTCTTTTGGATATCGGCACAGGGCCTGCTTGGCTGCTGTTAAAAATTCACCAGAAAGCCCCGCAACTTCGGCTGGTCGGCATCGATTCCTCACCCGCAATGGTAACAAAGGCTAAAGAAAATATAACCGGCGTCGAATCCATCGAAATTAAGGAAGGTAACGCAGGTAGTATTCCGTTTCCGGATAAATGTTTTGATATAGTAGTCAGCACCGCTTCGATTCATCACTGGAAAGAGCCGGCCAAAGGCCTCAACGAGATTTATCGAGTGCTTAAAAATGGAGGCTTTGCACTGATTTATGACCTTGTCAGCGATACGCCTCAATCCGTTCTCGATGATTGCAGGCGCCAATTCGGCAAATTAAAGACTACGCTGTTCTGGCTGCACAGTTTCGAAGAACCATTTTACAGTCAGGAAAATTTTAAAGCTTTGGCCGGGTCAGCATTATTTAAGGATTGCCGCAC
>JBAVNP010000300.1:0-19212 GCA_049691175.1 Sedimentisphaerales bacterium | reverse complement strand
GAAGGGGATATGGCTTACGGCAGACTTGTCAACGATAACAAGGTGTATGTTATTTATAATCCGCCGTGGGTTAAATCTTCGCCGATGGAATATATCGAACAGGAGCTCATATCGGCAGATAAGGCCAATATCGACAGCGTAACGGTTACATCGCCAAATGAGACTTATACCCTGACCGGCGAGGCTAACGGCACTGAAGCAATATTGAAAGAACTGCCGGCCGGCAAACAACAAAAGAAGAATGAATGCGAGGCGGTTTTGGACGTGCTTACCAGCCTGAGAATCGACGATGTAAACGCTGCGGGGGAAAATCCGGATTTGAAGTTCGAGCGTAAGTTCGAATGTTTGCTGAAAGATTCGACTTTATATACCATTGAGATTGCACAGAAAGATTCAAAAACATTCGCAAAGTGCAGCGTTGAGTTTACCGACAAAACAGCGGTAAAAAAGGAACAGGGAATAGAATCGCAGGAAGAACTCAAAAAGAAAGAGGCCAAGCTGCTTGCAAGAGAAAAAGCCGGGAAATTTCAAGAAACCTGCGAAGGCTGGATTTATCAGATACCCGACTACAAGGCAAAAAATATGACGAGGCCGATAGCAGAACTTGTGGAAGATGTCAATTCTGAACCAAATTCTGTGAATGTGCCGAAAGAGAAAAAATTAACCACGAATAAACACTAATAGTATTGAAGATTTAAGATTGAAGATTTGAGGAACGGCTGCGCCGATGTTTTTTATAAAGTCAAAAGACTTTTGGCGATAAAGTAAATTCCAAAGAAGATTATCGCTGCCGCACAGACGGCAAGCACAATTTTCTGGTTTTTCTCATTTAAAAATTTTGTGCCTTTGTAACTTGTGAAAGACAAAACCTCCAGCCAGCCCATATCGCAGAGCGAGTGAACCAGGGCGAAAAGAATAACCGCGATATAGCCGAAACCAGCGGCGTCCTTTGCGAGATTAAGACCTACCGTCGCCCACCACAATAAAAAATACGGATTTGACGCCGAAAGAATTATGCCGGTTAAAACAGGCCCTTTGGAATTAAATGCCGCCTGAGATTCGTGATAATTTTTAATTTCTTTAAACATACCAAAGCCCATCCAGAGGAGAAAAGTGCCGCCTGCAAGACCGATTATGAATTTCGCGGCCGGATGCTCGAAAACAAAGCCCAGACCCAGCATAATCGCCGCAATCAACGGTAGCTCAACGGCGGAATGACCCATTGATATGAATATTCCAGCGTGTTTTGATTTTGCTCCTGCCGCGATTGTCGCCGCCGTTACAGGCCCCGGCGCCAGAACGCCGGAGAGAGAAATTACAAGGACCTGAATCAAAAATAAAAATAAATTCATAGTTTGATTAACTCTGCCAATTCAGGATTGTTTATGGCCGCTGCGAGGTCAACATAACGATAGGGCAAATTGAATTTATCACAAAGCACCTTGAATTTTTCTATTGTTTCCTCGCTGAGTTTGTTTTGTAAATCCTTATCTTCTTTGCAGAAGAAAATCCTGCAGCCTGCGAAACGACTCTGATATACGGTACATTTATTGTCCTTTTGATAAGGACAGTTTGACCCGGTCATCGGAAGAATTTTATTTTTCCGGCTGAAATAAAGTAGTTCCGGCGTCGTAATGAAAAGTTTGTGGCCGAAGGAATCGAAATGACAGCATTTTCCGCAAGTCTCACATTGGTTGTTTAACGGTTTTATATTTGAATCGAGCCAATCGTATATTTTTTTAACTTCATCACATATTTTCTGGTCAGTATTATTCCACCAATATTTCTGCTTTTTGATTTTCTGGATTTCATCGAAGGAATAAAGTTTGCCTTTGTTAATGCCGGGGCATTTGACTGCGGCGGCGTTCCAGTCATTGGGGCTTTGTAAATTAGCCGGCCAGAAGGGCCAGTTCCGGCACTGCATCGGACGGGCGTTATAAATTGCGCAACCCCTTGAGCCATTTATGGTTACGAGAAAAACACAATCCTTTGAGCAGGAGTCTTCTTTTATTGAATAACGGAAACCTATTCTTTTAAGATGTTTTTTGCGAAGTTCGGATGGACTTAACCCGAGATGCTCGGCGAGCATATTGATTTCCGGTCTTGAAATCCAGATAACGCCTTCTTGGGGCCCGGAGCAGCAGGAGCCGCACTGCTGACAGGCAAAATGCAAACCTCCGATATACCAGGGCGTTGTTTTTTTTATAACTGCCATTTTAATACAGCGCCGGTATCGGCACTGGTTGCCATAGAGGCGTATTTCGCAAGGCAGCCTTTGGTAATCCGAGGCTTTGGCGGTACAAATTGAGCCTTTCTTCCGGCAAGCTCATCATCAGAAAGTCTGACGCTGATTTTTTTGGCGGGGATATCAATTTCAACAATATCTCCGTTTTTCAAGAGGCCAATCGGACCGCCGACAAAGGCTTCCGGGCTGACGTGGCCGATGCAGGCGCCGTGAGTTCCGCCGCTGAACCTGCCATCTGTAACAAGAGCGACCGATTCGCCGAGGCCTGCACCCATAATGTAACTTGTAGGCACAAGCATTTCCTGCATACCGGGTCCGCCTTTTGGGCCTTCATTTCTGATAATAACGACATCGCCCGCCTTTACCTTGCCGGCAAGGATACCGTCGCAGGCGTCTTCCTGACTTTCAAAAATGACGGCAGGACCGCTGTGAATCTTCATTTTTTCGGCAACGCCCGCGGTTTTTACGACGCAGCCATTAGGGGCAAGATTGCCTTTGAGGATTGAAAGACCGCCGGTTTTGGAATAGGCGTTTTCAAGCGTATGGATACAATCGGTATTTTTAATTTTCGCTCTTGCGATGTTTTTACCCAGTGTTTTTCCAGTAACGGTCGGACAATTGAGGTTAAGCAATCCCTTCATTTTGCTAATCTCTTTGAGGATTGCGCTAACGCCGCCGGCCGCGTCAACATCCTGAACGTGCCATTTGCTCGAAGGTGAAACCTTGCAGATATTGGGGCATCTTTCACTTATCTTATTTATTCTTTCGAGGTCGTATTTTATTTCGGCTTCGTTGGCAATCGCCAATGCGTGCAGAACGGTATTAGTCGAGCCGCCCATCGCCATATCGAGCATAAAAGCGTTGTCGATTGATTCGGCGGTTATGATATCGAGCGGTTTTAAATCCATTTCGATAAGCTTGATAATCTGTTTGCCTGCGGCGGTGTATAATTTATTTCTTTTGGGACTGATTGCGAGAATAGTTCCGTTGCCGGGCAGAGCCATTCCGATAGCCTCGCAAAGGCAGTTCATACTATTGGCCGTATACATTCCAGAGCAGCTTCCCTGCGAAGGACAGGCGGCGCACTCGACCTCATATAATCTGGCATCGTCGATTTTGCCTGCCTTGTAAGATGCGACGGCTTCAAAGACTGAACTGAGGTCAACGTCATTGCCTTTAGAATCTTTGCCGACAGCCATCGGGCCGCCTGAGACGAAAATAGTCGGAATGTTAACCCGCACAGAAGCCATCAGCATTCCGGGTATTATCTTGTCGCAGTTGGGAATGCAAATCAGGCCGTCGAAACAGTGGGCTCGAACCATAGACTCAACCGAATCGGCGATTATCTCGCGCGAGGCGAGAGAATATTTCATTCCGGTATGTCCCATTGCGATGCCATCGCAGATGGCGATGGTATTGAACTCAAATGGGATACCACCGGCGGCCCGGACGGCTTTTTTGACCCTTGCGGCAACCTTGTTAAGGTGCATATGGCCCGGCACAACCTCGCAGAAACTGTTGGCTATGCCGATAAACGGCTTGCCCATGTCGGCATCTTTCAGGCCTGTGGCCCGCAACAACGCTCTATGCGGAGTCCTTTGAAACCCTTTTTTAATCATATCGCTTTTCATAGCTATTTTCTCCTAAGTTACTTTAAATTAAGAAATAATGGATTATAATAACAAGGTTATAATAAATAAAACCTAAAAACATAAAAAGCGGCATATATCCATAAAAAAATTGCTCATTTGATTTTAATTGTTATAATAGCGGTCTGTATTACGACAAATTAAATATTGTGATTGAATGATCTTAGGAGAAAAATATGAAAGCTCGGATGATGTTGTCGGTCGTATTATTAGGAGTTATTTTATCTATTTTAGCGGGCTGCGTGCCGACTACGGAAGTGAAACTCAATCTGGCGCCGCAGCGTGAAACGGTCTATAAAGTAGTTCTTGAAACCAGCAAGGATTACTCGTTTTCTCAACCTTCAATCAATAAGACAAAAGAACGCCATACAGTCGGGCGTGTAGAAATGGTTTTCGCGCAGAAGATTGAAAGCGTTGACCAGCAGGGCACAGCGGTAGCGGATATAACGATAAAGAAACTTAAATACCTGTCCGAAGACCCGCAGGGCAAACTAATGGACTTTGACAGCGAGGCAGAAACAAGCAAATCCGACCCGCTTATGGTACTTATCGGTCTGAGCTACAAAATAAAGATAATGCCTGACGGCAAGGTCGAGACTGTTGACGTCAAAGCGGCGCGCGAACTTATAAAGGAAAAAGGTCCCGCCCAAAATTTTGTAAGCAAATTGTTCAGCGATGAGGAAATTGCAAGGCGTCATCAGGTTCTTGCCCTGATGAATACGGAAAAAACTCTTAGCAAAAAAGGCGACAAATACAGCACGATAGTCGCCGCGCCGGAGGGAATGCTGATGCCGAAATCATTTGAAAAAGTTTATACGCTGACGGACATCAAGAAGCAAGGCAGCGATACTATTGCTGTTGTAGATATGAGCGCAGCGACAAGCTCAAAGCGGGCAGCCGATACGCCGGCGGATAAGCAGCAGAAAATGAACTTTTTCGCGAATATGTTCGATGAGAAGGACAACTACACCGGCAAAATGGTTCTCAATCTGACAACCGGCGAAATCGACAGTTATCAGGAACTCCTCAAAGCCGAATGGCTGGCTGTCGAGCCGTCGCAGGAACAGAAAAGCGATAAAGGCCCCGACCAACTGACGATGGGCTTTTCGAGCCTGTTCAGTATAGAAAAAGTTAAATAAATATAATAAAGGATTAATTCAGCAGGTGAATATTATGAAGAAAAGGATTTTTTCAGGTCTGCTTTTAGCGGCAGCAGTTTGTTTTCTTGTTTCAGTCGAGGCAAAGGGAGGTTTATTCGGTTCGAAAGACAAGTCCGGCAAGTCGAGCAAGCCGAGTAAGTCCATCAAGTCAAGTAATTTTCACAAAGGCAAACTCCTTTTAAGCGTCGATTTTGAGCCTAATGTGCCGTTGAAGTATAATTTTGTTTGTGAAAGACAGATTACGCTCGACCTTGACCCATCGGGCGCTTCCTCCAAAGGGGGGAAAAACAATGGCGGTGTTCAAAATATCACAGAGAAACTCGAAATGGAGATGGTGTATAAGCCGGTCGAGATAGCTCCCTACGGATATTCGACAATCGAAGCGACGTGCAACAGCGCCAAGGTTACACGAACATCAAGAGGGCAGGACAGGGGCGATGCGGTTGAATCTGCTGCGGGGAAGAGCTTTACACTTAAAATTACGCCTACAGGCAAAATCGTCGATTACAGTTCTCTGGAGAAGCTGATCGCAGAGCTTGGCGAAAAGGCCTTTGCCGGAAGTTCCGGAAGAGGCAATATCAAAGGGCAGGATATGATTATGGATTTTATCGCTACGCAGTGGTATATCTGGGATTCGGTGGCGAGCATAAAAAATCCGTCGAAAGGTATCAAGAATGGCCAGAAATGGGACTCACAACTGCTGGCTCCGATGCCTTTTATTTTGAAACCCGGCCGAGACGTTGAATACAAATTCACGAATGTTGTTGACGCCAATGGAGTTTCTCTCGCCGAGATAACGAGCAGTTATAAATTGAGCAAGACACCGGCGGCGGCACCTTTTCCTTACAAAGGCTCGTTTCATATGCGGGGAACGTTCGGCTTTTTGAGAGACTATCGCGTGCTGTCCATAGAAGGCAGCGGACGGCAGCTTTATGATATAGAAAAAGGGCTTATTAAAAGCGATACTCAGCAGTATAAGGCCAAAGCGGTCGCCTCTATTTTCGGGCTGGGCAGCGGTGCAATTGAGCCGAGTATCGAAATCAATCAGACCATAACGATGACTTTGGCTGAATGAGATAATTTGTCAGGAGACCGAATTGAAAAGAAACAATCTCTGGGCGCCGTGGAGGATTGGATATATTCAGGGTCTCGGCAAAAAGCAGAACTGCTTCATTTGTGATAACATAAAACATCCGGAGCAGGACGAGGATAATTTTGTGCTGTGGCGCACCGGAAACTGTCTTGTCATGCTCAACAAGTTTCCCTACAACAACGGTCATCTGCTTTTAGCTCCGCAAAGACACGCCGGCGACCTCGCAGAATTGAACGACGGCGAATTGCTGGAACTTGTAAAGCTTATTGCTGCCTCGCAGAAGGTTTTGACGGCCGCGATAAAGCCGCACGGCTTTAATGTCGGTATGAATTTCGGCAGATGCGCAGGAGCCGGACTGCCGGAACATCTGCATGTTCATATAGTGCCGCGATGGGACGGCGACACAAACTTTATGGATGTCTGCGCGGAAACCGATGTGATAAGTCAATCAATGAAAGATTTATATAAACAGCTTAAGGATATCAGCGCTCAAAATAATTTACCCGGATTTTAATTATGACTGATTTCCTGCAATCTTACGCGGTAACGGAGTCAAACAGCAGGGGCAGAAGATTTAAAGAGCCTGCTCATGCATATCGTGCGGCATTTGAGCGCGACAGAGACCGAATAATCCACACATCGGCATTTCGGAGACTCGAAGGCAAAACACAGGTTTTTATGCCGCAGACGAACGACCAGTATCGCACAAGACTGACGCACAGCATCGAAGTGTCGCAAATCGGCAGAACAATCGCAAAGTCACTCGGCGTCAATGAGGCCCTTACTGAAGCAATATGCCTTGCTCACGATTTGGGGCATAGTCCGTTCGGCCACAGCGGCGAAGCGGCTCTTGATGAGCTTATGAAAAATTTCGGCGGGTTCGAACATAACGCCCAGACGCTGAGAATCGTTGACCTGCTCGAGAGACCTTACCCGGATTTTGTCGGCTTAAATTTAATGTATGAAACAAGACTCGGCCTTGCAAAACACAGGACTTTTTATGACAAGCCCAAGGTAACCGATTTTACCGAGAAAAATGGCTCGCTTGAAGGTCAGATAGCCGACCTTGCCGACAGAATCGCCTATAATTGCCACGACCTCGAAGACGGACTGCGCGCCAAACTGCTGGATTATGAAATGATTATGAAGATAGAACTGTGCGCTCAGGCCGCCCAAAGATGCGAGGCGGATAAAATCAGCGATAATATCATCAAAAATACGCGTATCGCAAAAACTATTATTGATATGCTCGTCGGCGACTGCATCGAAACGAGCAGAGGAACAATTGCTTCCATAAATATTGAAAATTTGCAGCAGGTTCTGGATAATAGTAAAAACCTTATAACATTAAGCGGCGATGCCGAGCAGGGACTCGGCGAGCTTGAGAATTTTCTCTGGAACAATATGTATGAGTGTAAGGATGTTACAGCCGTTTCCGTTCAGGCCGCAGGCTGGCTGGAGAAGATTTTTAACAAGTTCAAGAATGACCCTAAACTGATGCCGAAGTTTTACCAGAATTTGGTCGGCGAATTCAGCCTTGAAAGAACCGTCTGCGATTATATCGCAGGTATGACAGACTGGTATTGTCTGGAGATGATAAAATAGTTTTTAGTTTTAAGTTATTAGTTTTAAGTTATACTGTATTCTGATTTTATTATGAATATAAAGAAGCTTATTCTTTCGTGTTTTGGACTTGGATTTTTGCCGATAGCGCCCGGGGCGTGGGGGAGTATGCCGGCGGTTGCGATATTTCTTGTCCTGCATTATTACTATCCTGCGGCGATTATCTGCGGAACGGCCATTGTCGCCGCGATGATTATATCAAGCGCCTTTTGCCTGTTTTGGGCCGGTGAGGCTGAAAAACTGTGGAATGAAAAAGACCCGCGATGGATTGTCATAGACGAATTTGCCGGCCAGTGTGTGGCTCTTTTGCCGGTGGCCGTAATAAACAGAAGAGTTCTGCCCGCGGCCATAGCTGCTTTTATATTCTTCAGAATTTTTGACGTTATAAAGCCGTCGCCGATACGCGAATGCGAACTCATTGATGGTTCCTGCGGCATCCTTGGCGACGATATTGTCGCAGGTCTTATGACGGGTGTGCTGCTGCAGATAATAGCATTTCTCTTTACATTCTTCCAATAAGTGATTGATAATCTGCCTGGCGCAAGGTATCATCACGCCTACGGCGGATAAATTTCACAAAGTTTTAAAGCTATTTAAGAGATTTTATGGCCTTGGATTATAACGTAGAATTCAGCAAAAGTCTGCAAAAGGCTTTTGAGCAGTTGGGTTTGTTTCGGCCTGCCCGGCAAGATTGTTTCGAATCGCAGACTGAGCTTGTTTACGATTTTGAACCTTTAAGCGGTTACGAAAAGGTTAGAGTAAAGTTAGTTATTGAAGATTTCATCGGCGGCGGCTTTGCGGGACAAGTTTATAAGGTAAAAATACTCGAAATTGACAGACCTCAGCTTTGTCCGGACTTAACGGTCGGCAAAATCTGCGCGATGAAGATTCTTGTTCCGCCGAGCGGTTTCAGCAGGCTATTCCGCAATGTTCTCTATTGGGTCGGATTTGGCGCACCATTTCAGCTTCAGGTCAATCCCACAGCGGCAAAGGCAGGGGCATTATGGCAGAAATTCATCCGCAGGGCTGCGAAGATAAAATTCGGTAATGAAAAGAGCGTCGTTGATATTTTCGGCACGTTTGTTGACAGCCAGATAGGCAGCTGCGGCGAATTGAGCGAATGGATAGAAGGCAGAACGTGGCGGCTGGAGGTCGATGAACACGTCGATTTGCTGAAAAAATGGCGAAAAGGAAATAGGCTCAACGCCGATAAACTCGGCTCGCCTGAATACCGTGCGAAATATACTTTTATGCACGAGTTTGTAGAGCTGCTGCACGAAGTCGGCGCTCACGAATTTGCCCGCCAATACGAATGGACAACGCTTAAGAGCCAGCCTAACTGCCTCAAATGTCTGGATACCCAGACCGAGCCGGATAAGGGTCTTGTGACGGTTGATTTCCGGGCGGGACTGGCGCTTTTGCCGTTTTTGCCGATGAGTCCGGGCGATATAAAACTAATCTTTCAGGGTATAAAACGAGGCTCTTTAGTTCAGTTTGACAGGGGCGATTTAAATAGATTGAAAAACTTCATCGACAGCAATAAAGAGCATTTCAGCGATATGCGCCAGATGTTCGACAAGCTCCTTGAGGCGGATGATATTTATCGAAATTCCATACCAGATATTACACACAATCATATTCGTCTTTTGTCCAGCGGCAAACTATGGTCAACTATATTTGACAGTGCCGCGGTCGGCTGGAGAGTGAGAAATATCGTTGATGAAAAAGGTTTTGAGAAGCTGCATAAAAGCAGGTTTAAAACTTTTATTTTCTTTTTAATTAGTTTATTGCCGATTTTGGGCGGCTGTTTGCGTAAATTCTGGTGTAACGATAACTGGCGAAGACATTATATTAGTATTCTTACCAATTTCGAATATTTCAGGAAAGCCTTTAAAGGCAAAATTATTGAACTGCTGGCGGGATGGTACAAGGCAGGCAGGATTTCACAGTCAAAGGCTGAAAGATTTTTGGCGCAGCCGTGGCGGATTTTATATCATTTGCCGTTTCTGCTTTTGATTTTGCCGAGCCTGCACAGGTTGTTTACTGATTGGCAGTTTGCGAAGGAAAAAATTTATTACTTCACGGTCAGGCCTGTTAAGCTGTATTTTAACGCTGAATTTCGCTCTCAATGGCTTCGTGATATGGTCAGTCAGGGCAAGAAAAAACATATTCTTACCGATGAAGATGCACAGACAATTCTTTCGCAGGTTGACGAGCCTTTCATTCAAAAATATCTGCAAAGTCTTGCGGTTCATATTTGCACTCTGCCGGTAACGCAGATTGTTTCTGTTTCCATTGCGATTGTTTACTGGCTTATGCACCGCGGCGAGCCAAATGCGTGGGCTGTCGGGTTGGGGATAATAGCGTTTTTCCAGGTGATTCCAATTTCACCCGGCTCTATTGCCCGCGGTTCGTATGTTGTTTATATGGTTATAAAGGACAGAAACTTTAAAGATTATAATATTGCGGTATTCCTGGGTTTTATGAAATATGTCGGCTACCTTGCCTTTCCGATACAGATGACATATCGGTATCCTGCGCTGGCAAGATTTATGGCAGCGCACTGGGCGACAGATGCCGTTCATATTGTGCCAGTCTTCGGCGAAAGGGGAGCGTTGTTTGAGCATAGTGTTTTTTGTCTTTTTTATAACTGGCCGCTGACTATCCGCAGACGAATGCGGGCAAGAGCAACTTTGCGTGAAAAATTAGCTCCGCGTTACTGGCATATAATCCTGATAGCTGTTTTGGCTTCGGCAGCCTTGATGTATTTTGGCAGATTACATTTCAAACTGGCTGCTGTTTTGCTTTCTTTGGTCTGCGGTATGCTTACGACAGTATATTGCGGCAGGGCATCGCTTTTGAAGAGGTTTTCCACTGCCGCTGCGGCGGGATTTATAATGGCTATTTTATATACAGTATTCACTGCCGGCCAAACTGAAAATGTGATAGTTCCCGCTCTTTGGAGATGTTTCGCCTTTACATTATTTTCGACAATTGGAGCGGTTTTGACTGAATTGTCTCTGCCGGATGTCGAGAACTATACGAGCTAATTTATACTTGTTTTTAAAGGCCTTTTATGAGAAAATGATACCGTAACTGGTTTTATTGGAGCGAGGCTTTATGTCGATTAGTTATAGCTCGTTTTGTGATTATTTTTTCGTTGATATGTATATAAATACCCGTTTCGATCTGCCGAGCGAAAGGGAGACCCTGCTAACATTCTTTGAAAGAATAACCAGACAGTTTTCCTCAATGAAGACTCTGGCACGGGATGGCGACAGCGGATACTGTCTCGAAGAGGACCCGCAGGCCGAGCGAAACCGCTGGGTCAGTGTTGATATTGACCGGGTCGGCGCAGGCATTGTTAATCCTGAAAGTTTTCAAGAGGCGTTCGAGCTGCCAAAGGTTGTAATGGACCTTGTGCCGTATATGCTGGGAGTACGAAGTCTGGATATAGACAGCGTCGATTTGACCTTCGGGATGGATTTTGATTGCGCGGGCAATCACAATGAGATAATAGCCGAAGCCTTGTTCAGCGGTTCAGTTTTTGCCCAGATTTTTAATTGCCCCGGAGCCGGACCTTTGAATCTTTCTCCCGCAGTGGTAGTCGCACTTGACGATGATTGTACAACTCGTGCCAGACTGACGGTGGACAGCCGGACAGAGGAATCTGAAATCCGCAACAAAAAATTCGATGAGAATAAACCCATAAGCCTGTATATGACAATAAGGCAGTATCCTTGTCCCGGCAGAGATTTTGACCTTAAAACCGTTTTTGACAGGCTCTGCCGGATGTCTGTTGATTTTATGGATGAAAAAGTTGTACCGAATTTTGTAATGCCCCTGACCAATGCCATAGCGCACAGGAGATAAGGAAATAAGGAAGCAAGGAAATAAAGAAGTAAGGATACTAAAAAATGGCAGATTGCCAAATTCAAAAAAAAGATAATAATAAAATTAATTCAGTAATCAAGACCTACAGGGACTTAAGCGTTTATCAATTATCATATAAATTAGCTATGGAAATATTCGAGATAACAAAGAAATTTCCAAAGGAAGAAATTTATTCTCTTGTAAGTCAAATTAGAAAATCTTCAAGGTCAATGCCGGCCAATATAGCGGAAGGCTGGGCAAAGAGAAGATATGAAAATGTTTTTATCAGGCATCTTAATGATTCCAATGGTTCTTGCGAAGAAACAAAAGTTTGGCTCGATTTTTCAAAAGAATGTAAATATATTTCACCGGACATTTACACAAGACTTTACAATGAATACAATAGAGTCGGAGCAATGCTCAATTCTTTAATGGATAACTGGGAAACTTTTGAGAAATAATAATATGATAAAGGTTGATAAATTTACTAATGCTTCTTTGTTTTTCCTTATTTCTTTACGTCCTTAATTCCTTACTTCCTAAAAAGAAGATACAGTGTGACTAATAAACGAAAACGTAATTAAATTGGAGGTTAAAATGGCGGTTGTCGCTCCGTATTGCCAGTACAAAAAAACGAATTTCAAGATATATATTGTGATGCTGCTGATAGCGGCGGTATATTTTGGTTACGATGGTTATTACAACAAGACGTTTATCAAAAAGCACACAAATCTCGGCATACCTGACTCAACGCTTGTTTTTAACCGAAAATCGCCGTCGTTTTTTTTGGCCGGGGCGGTAATTTTTGCTGTCTGGTTCTGGAAGGCAAAGGATAAAAAACTTGTCGCTGATGATGAGGCGATTATCTTCAGTGAAAAAGATAAGATTTCATATAGTTCAATCGAAAGTATAAATAAAACCGATTTTGACACAAAAGGCTTTTTTATAGTAGAGTATAAATTGCCTGACGGGCAAAAATCACAGCGTAAAATCAGCGACCGCACTTATGATAATCTTAATGCCGTCCTTGAGCTGCTTGTGTCGAAAATCGCCGGCCAATAAAAATAATTTGGGTTCCCGCCTGCGCGGGAATGACATTATTCGTGTCCATTCGTGGTTTTTTGAGGAATTATCGTTATGAATACCTGCGTTGTTGGTCTGCAATGGGGCGATGAAGGCAAAGGCAAGGTCGTGGATATTCTTGCCGAGAAAAACGACATAGTCGTTCGCTATGGCGGCGGAGCAAACGCCGGCCATACGGTCGTTATCGGCGATAAGAAATTCGCGCTGCATCTTCTGCCAAGCGGAGCGATACGAGATAAAACTATCTGTGTTATCGCCAACGGCGTTGTTGTTGACCCTGAAGTTCTGCTGGAGGAAATTGACGGTCTGGCTCAAAGAGGGATAACGCTTGACGGCAGATTATTTATCAGTGAAAGCGCTCATATTGTGCTCGACTACCACAAGGCGGAAGACAAATTAAGAGAGGCGTCGTTAGGCGATAACAAAATCGGCACTACAGTCCGTGGTATCGGACCGTGCTATTCCGACAAGGTCGGCAGAAGCTATGCCGTCAGGATGACTGATTTGCTTGACCTTGAAAATTTAAAAGATAAACTTGAGAAGATAGTTAATTACAAAAACAAAATTTTCGCGGCTTTATATAATGCTGAGCCAATCAAGGCGGCAGAGATTTTTGAAAAATGCAAAATATATGCCCAAAGACTTTCAAAATATGTCTGCAATACTACTGAATATCTCCATCAGGAGATTGAATCGGGCAGAAATATTCTTTTTGAAGGCGCTCAGGGTGCACTGCTTGACCTTGACCACGGGACATTTCCGTTTGTTACAAGCTCGAACGCCAGCTCTCTTGGCGTCGGCCCCGGCTGCGGCGTGCCTGTGCAGATGATTGATAAGTTTATCGGTGTCGTCAAGGCCTATACGACTCGTGTAGGAGCAGGGCCGTTTCCTTCGGAACACAACGATGAAATCGGCCAATATATCCGCGACAAGGGACATGAATACGGCACGACAACCGGCAGACCGAGACGGTGCGGCTGGTTCGATGCTATGGTGGTGAAATACGCCGCGAAAATCGGCGGAATAAATGAAATAGCTATGATGCATCTTGATACGCTTGCGGGTCTCGATGAGATTAAAATTTGCACAGGTTATACTATCGATGGCAAAGAAGTTAAAATGTTTCCATCGAATATCGACAGGCTGGCAAAGGTAAAATGCCGATTCGAGACTCTCAAAGGATTCAGTGAGGAAATTACACAGGCTGCCGATTTTAACAAATTACCGAAGCAGGGGCAAAAATATATCAGAACGGTTGAGGAAATTATAGATTTGCCAGTAACGATTATCGGCGTCGGCCCCGGCAGAAGCCAGACAATCTTCAGGAAGTAGGATTTTTGGGACCGAAAACAAAACCATCGATGCAGGAAAATCGCATATCGGCGGCGGCAAGGCTCGGCATTGCCGTTGAAAGAATGCCTCGCCATATTGCCATAATAATGGACGGCAACGGCAGATGGGCAACCAGTCGAGGTCTTCCGCGTTTTCAGGGACACAGGCAGGGCGCCAGAACTGTAGAAAAAATCGCGAAGTATTGTGTAAATTTGGGACTGGAATATCTGACGCTTTATTCATTCAGTATGCAGAACTGGAAACGGCCCAAATTAGAAGTTAGTTTCCTAATGCAGCTTTATACCCGTTATCTTGTGGGAATAAGAAAAACGCTGAAAGAAAACAATGTCCGGCTGGTTCATCTCGGCAGAACTGCAAAACTGCCGCCGAAACTTGTCAGGGAACTGCATAAAACCGTTGAAATAACGTCTAAATATACCGGGATGACGCTTGCCCTTGCCTTAAATTACGGCAGCCGTGAGGAAATTGTCGATGGCGTAAAAAAAATCTGCCTGGACTGTATTGATGGAAAATTAAATGTGGGACAAATTGATGAAAATATTATAAATAATAGTCTTTATACAGCCTCTCTGCCGGACCCGGATTTGCTGATAAGAACCTCAAACGAAAAAAGAATCAGCAATTTTCTTTTATGGCAGCTTTCTTATGCCGAATTTTATATAACCGAGGTTCTCTGGCCTGATTTCACACCGCAAGATATTGACAAGGCTATAATGGAATATGCAAAGCGTGAAAGGCGTATGGGAGATATTAAACCTTCTGTGATTGAGTGAGTATTTTTAATGATTAAATACAGGCTGATATTCGGCACGTTGATGACGATTGTTTTCATCGCCCTGATTTTATTTGACGGCCTGCTTGACGGCAGTTTAAGTGCAGAAAAACCCGATGCACCAGTGCAGGCAACACTACTTGCGATTTTTTTGATTATAGTGGCCTTTCCTGCAAATCTTGAATTATCCAAATTGGTAAGTTCTGCAGGGGCAAAAATTTTTCTGCCTATTACAATCACAGGCAGCATTTTGCTTTCCACAATCTGGTATTGGTCGCAGTTTTTTGCCGACAAGAATCGAATTACCGCTTTGGTTTTTGCTTTTATTGTTTGTTTAAGCGTCCTTACGATTTTTTTGTGGCAGGGGCTTAAATACGCAGCCGTCGGCGTATTCGCAAACTGCGGCGCAAATCTCCTTGCCCTGATTTATCTCGGTGCGCTGACAAGTTTTGTTGTTGCTGTGAGAATCGATTTTGGGCCGATTGCATTTTTAATGTATATTTTTGTCGTAAAGTGTGCAGACATAGGGGCTTATACGATAGGACGAATTTTCGGGAAGCATAAATTTTCACCGATAATAAGCCCTAAAAAGACGTGGGAAGGTATGGCCGGCGCAGTGGTTTTTGCTGTTGTTGTATCCTCGATAATTGCTCAAGTGTTTGATATAATGTCCCTTATGGGAGCAATTTTGTTTGGTGTGATTTTCGCCTTTTTGGGTCAGCTTGGAGATTTGGCTGAGTCGATGTTGAAGCGTGCCGCGGAACAGAAAGATTCGTCAAATACCGTGCCCGGCTTTGGCGGCGTGCTGGATGTGATTGATTCTCCGCTTGCGACGGGTGTTTTCGCGTATTTATTTTTTATGCTGATTAAGTAGCGACCTTTATGGAGCAAACAATACAAATTGAATCTGCGGGTAATCGGCTGGAGCTTTTCGGGCTCGGCGATGAACACTTAAGGATATTACGCGCCCGCTGCAGCGTTAAAATAACCGCCAGGGACAACGAAATTGTCCTTCAGGGAGGCGATGAAGATGTCAGCAAGGCCGCGAAAGTTATCGAGCTGATGCAAAAGCACCTGGTAAGATTCGGCAAACTGAACGCCAATGACGTAATCGGCCTGATAAGCAAAATTGAGGTTAGTATTGAACCTGATGCAGGTTTCGGCATTTTGGTCTATTCTCCGAAAAAAATAATAAAGCCTTTTACTCGTGGACAGCGTCGTTATATAGAAGCGATGCAGAATTATGATTTGACTTTTTGCACAGGGCCGGCCGGTACGGGCAAAACTTATCTTGCTGTTGCAGTTGCCGTTTCGATGTTGAGAAAAAAACAGATACGAAAGATTGTTCTGGCTCGTCCCGCGGTCGAAGCTGGCGAAAAGCTCGGCTTTCTGCCAGGCGACCTGCAGGCAAAGGTTAATCCGTATTTGAGGCCGCTGTTCGACAGTCTTGAAGATATGATGGAATTTTCACAGATGCGCAAGCTGATGGAGATGGATATTATAGAAGTAGTCCCGCTTGCGTTTATGCGGGGCAGGACCCTGAACGAAGCGTGTATTATCTGCGATGAGGCTCAGAATACTTTGCCGTCTCAGATGCTGATGTTTTTAACGAGAATGGGCAGGGGATCACGGATGATTATCACAGGCGATGTTACCCAGGTTGACCTTGAAAGGGGGCAGAAAAGCGGTATGCTCGATGCTATGGAGACTCTTGCCGGAACTGTTGGAATATCTCTAATAGGTCTTGATGATACCGATATTGTAAGGCATAATCTTGTGCAGAATATAGTTGTGGCTTATGAAGCGAAAAAGAAGAAACAGGCCTGATAGTCTATGGGAATATTTAAAAGAAATATAAATCCTCGCCGCAAGCAGCTCAGGGAAAACCTCGCGACTGAGAGATTCGCCAAGCTAAGCGAATTTATCAACAGCGGCATTCCCTGGTCCATTCTGATACTTATTGGTTTTATCGCAATATGTTCTTTTCTTTTAAGTATTGTCATCGGTCAGGACAAACTCGGTTTCTATTTGTGGTATCAGACAGTTTCGGTTGTTTTTATTACTGCCGGTATCGGCATTGCAATGGCGGTATATGTTTATCATTATAATCGCAAAACAGTCAAAAATCCTTTAAGGGCTGTTGTACTATGCAGCTTGTTTATTTTGCTGCTGGTCCTTACGAAGTCCGGGTTCTTTTTCCAAAATCATATTTATCTGGCTGTGGCCAGTTCGATAATCTGTGCGATAGTTCTGACTATTGTTTATGACCAGCGGTTTGCAATCGGAATGAGTCTTTTTTTTGCTTCGCTTGTCTGTTTTGCCGCCGGCCGCCAGACCGATTTCGCACTTTTTCTGGCAATGGCTGCCGGAATACTTACGAGCTGCTTTCTGCTGAAGGAAATAAGAACCCGCATAAAACTTCTTGAGGTCGGCGTTTTCGCCGGTGCGGCGGTTTTTATAGTCAGTTTTGCTGCGGGTCTTTTCGAGAAAGGATTCTCCGGTTCGCTGTTTGTTTTTTCCGGCAGAATAGCGGCTGTAACGATTTTTGTGGGAATAATTATCCAGGCTTTTTTGCCTTTGATAGAGAAAATTTTTCATGTTGCGACCAGTATGACCCTGCTGGATTACAGCGATGCCAATCAGCCGCTGCTGAAAAAACTTGCGATGGATGCTCCGGGGACATTCAGCCATAGTTTGCTTATAGGCTCGATAGCCCAGACGGCGGCAGAAACTATCGGGGCGAACGGTCTTTTGTGCAGAGTCGGCGCTTATTATCACGACATCGGCAAAATCGGGAAACCCTATTATTTTATCGAAAACCAGATGGGCACGTCAAGCCGTCACGAACAGCTTTCGCCGGCAATGAGTCAGTTGATAATCGCCGGCCATGTCAAGGACGGCATCGAGATGGCTAAGGAATACAGACTGCCTGCCGTGATAATGCAGTTTATCGAAACTCATCACGGCACGACGCTAATAGAGTATTTTTATGAGGAAGCAAGAAAGAAAACCAACGGTAACGTTGCACCGCCGTCGGAAGTCGAATTCAGATACCCCGGCCCGCGGCCGCAGACGAAAGAATCTGCGATAGTAATGCTTGCTGATACGGTGGAAGGAGCAGTGCGTGCTCTTACAGAAATAACACCGACGAAAATAGAGACGGTAGTTCACAATATGGCTGCGAAACGCCTGCAGGATGGTCAGTTTGACGAGTGTGAGCTTACGCTTCGTGAGCTGAGCCGGATAGAGGATTCGCTTTCAAAAAGTCTTGCGGCTCATTATCACGGCCGAATTGCATATCCAAAACCTGCGGAAGAAGAGCAAACCTCTGAGAATGGGAAAGAAAACGTCTAAAAAAAACGCTGGGCCTGATATCGCAGTTAATATAAATATAGGCTGTGATATTGTTCGTTTTAATCATCGCAGGATGGTTAAAATGGCGCAAGGAATTGCCGAAAAATTCAGGGTTAAAAAGGCACAGATAAATTTTTTTGTTACTGGTGATGAGGAAATAATCAGGATAAATAGAAAGTTTCTCAGGAAGAAAAATCCGACGGATTGTTTAAGTTTTGACCTTTCCGACAAAAGAGACGACATAAAAGTTTTTGATATTGTCGTAAACGCCCAAATGGCGCAGCGGCAGGCAAAGAGCAGGGGGCATAAGCCGCAGTCAGAACTTGCGCTTTATTTTCTTCACGGTCTTCTTCATAATCTCGGCTTTGATGATTCTACAGCAGGCAAAGCGGCCAAAATGCACAAAACTGAAGATAGTATACTTAAAAAGTTCGGATACGGCGTTGTATATAGTCAGAAAAAGTAAATGCTCAAAAAAGACAAAGGTATATGTATTCGTACGACCGATTATTCTGAAAGCTCTCAGATACTTACCTTTTTTACCGCTCAGAACGGCAAATTGAGCGTGATAGCCAAAGGCGCAAAAAAGCCGAAATCTTCTTTTTCGGGGCCGATTGAGCTTTGCACTGCCGGCGATATGGTTTTTTCCCTGAGAGACGGCGAAAAACTCGGAACTCTAACCGAGTTTAATCCGACTTTTTTCGGGTTTACTCTGCGCAAAAAACTTTTTGCACTTAATTGTGGATTTTTTGCCTGTGAGCTTTTGAATTTATTCACAAAAGAGATTGACCCTCACCCGACAATGTTTAACGAAGCAGTATTGTTTTTACAAAGACTTGAAGAAAGTCCTGATAATAAGATTCTGCCGTTTCTGATTCTTTTCCAGTTTGCACTTTTGTCTGAAGCAGGCTCGAAACCTCTTTGCGATTGTTGCGCAAACTGCAAAAAAGAATTCACCGATAACTGGCGAGAGTTTTTCTTCAGCTTATCGGCCAACGGCCTTATAT
>JBAVNP010000299.1:0-7671 GCA_049691175.1 Sedimentisphaerales bacterium | reverse complement strand
TAGCAATGATACTCATTACAGTCTGTCCGCTGCTTGCACCGGGTATTGTAAGGTCACAACTTATACCACAGGATTCAATATATGAAGTTGCCGCTTATATAATGGGTTTTGCGATTATAACTGCTGCGTGGATAAAGTACCTGTCCTCAGTGTTCGGTCTAAACCTCAGAAAAAATAAACTCCTGCCGATATTTTTCGCGCCGCCGGCAGGAACAATTATTATCGTAAAGTTTTATGCACAGTTGACAAACAAACCATTCGGCTCAACAGCAATTATAAGCGCTTTTGTCTCAATAGCATTAACGCTTTTCATCTGGCGCCTTATGAGCAAAAAAGGAACTGCTATTTAATGTTGAGTTTATAAAGCGGGTCGCCTATGAGGATAAGCTGCCAGGAATTGAAGGGATTTGTTTTATAAAAGGCTTCGACAAGACATTTGCCGTCAAGCAATTCAGCAAAAAATTTGTCCGGCTCAGGAAATGACCCAAGATAAGGTTCATCTACCGGTCCCAATGTAGCGGTTATGCCGTGTGAAAGCATGGCAGGACACCAGTTGGAACTTGACGCATTGCGCAAGTTCATAGCCTCAAAACTTGCTATATGAAACCCAACGGCACCGGGAACAAAATCAAACGCATCAATATATTTTTTTACGCTGTACCAGCCGCAGTAAATCGCTGTCTTCGGACAGGAACCCGGAGCAAAAAGCGCCGGCGTGTTCTCAACTACAACATCCATCGAAGTGCGTTTTTTAAGCATTACGGCAAGCGAATGCAGAGATTTATCAAAAAATTCAAACGAATATGGCGAGATCTGCCCTGCAATATTCAGTCCCCGCGTATCAATATAAGCCTTGCCGGAAAGACCTTTCTTCTCGGCCATAATTGCCTTGTCAACCAAACCGGCAGCGATTTGGGCCGAAGGTCCATCCAGCCTTGAAACCATCAGCGTCTTTGTCGGCAAAAACAAGTGGAAGTCGAGCAGTTCATTTCTCTGCCAGCGGCAAAGGTCATAATCCTCAAACAAAACCATCGAAAGCTCACTATCAACTGAAGCAGAGGTTTCAGCGCCTCTGCATCTGCCGATGTCGGCATTTAGATTCGAAATAACCATAATAAGGCCGCCGGCAGATTCAGCAGCCTGATAAAAATCCATATCGAGCTTTTTGGGGATATCCCAGTTTTGCCGCTCCGCTGTCTGCAAAATCAGGCCGGCTTCGTGAAGTTCTCTTTCCTCAAGCATAGAAAGTTTAAACGAAACCTGCGGCAACTGCCCGGCCTGCTGCTGAGCGTAAACAGGCCCATAAAAACTTTTCAGAAGAATTATTGATTTATCATACTGCTCTTTTCTGGCATCCTGTCCATCAATATATTCAATCCTTTTTAAGGCCTGTTTTACATCATCGGCCAGATGCTTGGAGGCCTCTTCATAAGATTCCGCCTGGGCGGTATTCTGATTTATCAGCTCCCCTCTGCCGAGATGATTAAGTTCATACAACAAGCTTCTAAACCGCTGTTTTTTCTCATCGAGCATCGCAGAGAGTTTTAAAACGAGCTGTTCTGAATCTTTCAGCGGTCCGGCAGAACCGACTTTTATCGGGACACCATATAAGGTCAGGAGACATTTAATCTCGCCGGGCAATCTGTTTTCCTGAAGCTCTTTTTTTACCGCGGCAGCCAAAACATTATTGTATTGCGGCCGGTTTATTTCCTCAGAAAGGTTTTGGCCAAGCGGGATTTTTAGAATATTTCCGGTCGGTACAGTCCTCTTGCCGCAATAATACTGCGCAAGCTGCAGCGATTCATCGACGTCAGAGTTAGCAATTATAAGAATCTGCTGCGGCTGGAGAGCAAAAACCGCGTTTGTCAACGCAAAGGTCAACAGAAGTATACTAAAGACCGTTTTTATTTTTTTGTCCCCTTGTTTCTTCGGTCTGTGAATATCTTTTTTCATAAATACTTTTGCCTGCCAGTACCTGCCGGAGTGTCAGAAAAATTATTTTAAAATCCAACAGCAGTGATGCCTTTTCGACATACTCAACATCATAAGCAAGCTTTTCTTCCCTCGTAAGTTCGCCTCTGCCGCTAACCTGAGCAAGACCCGTAAGGCCGGGCCTGACGAGAAGTCTTTTTTTCTGCCGATTATCCCATTCAGCCATTTGCTCAAGATATAAAGGTCTCGGCCCGACAAGACTCATATCACCCTTTAATACATTAAAAAGCTGCGGCAATTCATCGAACGAATACTTACGTAAAAAAACACCTATTTTAGTCAGCCGAGGGTCTTTGCCTGATTTAGGACTTGCGCCGAACGGGTCAACATCGGCTCTCATTGTGCGAAATTTATAAAATGTAAAAGGTTTTCCGTATTTGCCGGCACGGGTCTGAGTGAAAATGGCCGGGCCTTTGCCGCTCAGTTTTATTACTACAACTATAACCGCAAAGACAGGCAGTAATATCAGGACTGTCAGCAAAGAAACAAAAATATCAAACAGCCTTTTTATGAATCTATACGGCACTTATTTTCCCCAATAAATCCGGCAGTTTTACAATTGAATCAATTTCATAATGCGGCTGAGCCTGCTGCGACGGTGCTTTCCCAAAATGAATCCGTCTTTCGCGCACAACTCTGATTGTTTTAAAACCTATCTGATTTGGAGACAAAAAATCCTTTTCAAGATTATCACCCACACAAACACACTGGTCGGCAGAAACGGCAAGTTGTGTCAAAAGTTTTTCAAAACCTTTTGGCGAAGGTTTCCAGTGCTCCCTGCCGAGCTTTTCTGTGTATAAAATATAATCGAAATATTTTTCAAGTCCCAGAGCCTCTACCTTCAGCTCTTGAGCCGGAAGGTAACCATCGGTAATCAGTCCAAGTTTATAATGCCCTTTCAAACTTTCCAAAACCACCCTGCTCTGGGAAGGAAGATTTATATCGGGCTTATGACTACGAAATACGTTCACCAGATTTTCTATATATGCAGCATCAAAGACAATCCCAAGTTTTTCGGCGGCGGCATCAAAAGTGGTTTTGTGATTGCCGGAATTAAAAATTTCCCACAGGGTTTTAAAAACAGCTTCGCCTGCCAATCCAAAATCACTCTCCACGACTCGACTTACCACAATAAAACCGCTTCTGTAGTAGTCTATCTCGTCGTAAAGGGTGTCATCCATATCAAAAACAATGCATTTTATCACTTAAAAACCCTGTCAAAATCACCGAAAATCAAGTATGCTGCTACTGTTATAATTTTATGGACAAAGATCCTATAAACAGTTAAACTTTCACTAACCTTTTTTGGTACTATAACTTATGGTAAGCTGCAAAAAGCCAAAAAGCAAGGATTTTAATATCCTGTTTACCTGCATCGGCAGAAGAGTCTCTCTTCTAAACAGCTTCAAAAAAGCCGCAAAAGAGCTAAAACTTAACTGCCGATTTCTCGGCACCGAAACAACAGAACTAAGCTCCGCCCTTCAGCTTTGCGACAAGAAATTTATTGTCAAACCCACAACCCATCAAGGCTATATAAAACAGCTTCTAAAAATTGTTAAACAAGCCAATGTAAAGCTGCTGGTGCCGACAGTTGACCTCGACTTACAAGTTCTTGCCAAAAACAAGGACAAATTCGCTGCTGCCGGCTGCATTGTGCTTGTGTCAAAACCACAGGTTGTAAATATTTGTCAGGATAAACGAGAGACTTTCAAATTCCTTATTAAAAACGGTTTCGACACTCCCAAAACACTAACCGCTAAACACGCACTCAGCCAAAAAAAACTTGAATACCCGTGTTTTTTAAAACCATGGGACGGTCATGCAAGCAAAGGAATAACCAAGGCAAAAGACCGGAGAGAACTTACCTTCTATACAAAAAAAATCCCGAATTGTATTGTTCAGGAATTTATTGACGGACAGGAAATCACCTGTGATGTTTTCGTTGATTTTGACCTTCAGGTAAAATGTGTTGTGCCAAGGAAACGAATCGAGACAAGAGCGGGTGAGGTCAGTAAAGGACAGGTGGTTAAAAATAAAACCGTAATGAATAAAGTGGCCGAATTAGTCAGACGTTTGGGTGCAGGACCTGGTATTATTACAGTTCAGTTAATATTAACCAAAGATAAAAAAATGAAATTCATTGAAATAAACCCTCGTTTCGGCGGAGGAGCACCATTGAGTATAAAGGCCGGAGCAAATTTCCCAAAATGGATTCTGCAAGGACTATGCAACAAAAATCTTAATATAAAATTCGACAGTTTTGAGGATAATCTTCTAATGATCAGATATGATGCGGAAATTTGGGTAAAAGGAGGTAAAGTTACCTGAGAAATGGAGAGGTTAAAGTAAGGTTGAAAACAATGTAGACTGTCCCGGTAATCACTCATCTTAATGAGGTATTATTTGTTTTTCCTTTTTAGAAAAAACATAATCCCTGCCGCTGATAAGATACAAAGAAAAGGCATTGCCCCCAGAGTATATAGTGAATGCCCTATGAAAGTAGCAAACGGATAATACCAAACTGCATAGAGAATTATTCCTGCCAACAAAAACAAACCAACACGCCAGCAGTAAAACAACCCAACAATCGCCAGAATCCATAAAAACAAATGGAAAATGCTTAAAGCCCAACTTTCAGCCGTTATAATTTTGACCGCACGAAAAGGCATGACAAACGCAGGAAAATAATACTCTACCGCATTCAAGACAACTTTTTTTATAAATAAAACAGGGTATTCTTTTATGTGTTCAATCATCTTTTTGTTGGCAAGTTCTTCCAGTCTTATATCTATAAACCCCTTCCAGTGAATGTCATTTGCCTCAGAGCCCTTTATCCCGAGAACTCGTAAACTCGCACCAATAAAACCTTCACCTGTTCTTTGCGGTTCAGCTTCAATCCCTGTCCAATGTATATTACCGTTAAAATAATCAAGCCCTCCACCGCCAGATACCGGTATAAACTTATTAAATACTACCCAATTTCTGTAAGTCCACGGAGCAATAAGACAGATCACAACTATAACCGTTATCATCGCTGTTAACAAATGTTTTGTGCTTTTAAAAAGAGTCGTGATAAACAAAATAAATGCAAAAAGAAGAACCACTGCCAGCATGGCCGCATGAGAAAGAGCCAGACTTGCGCCCGCTAAACCAATAATAATGCCCCGCACCACAAATCCATACTTTCGCTTTTCCTTCAACAGGCCAAAAACGTCTAACAACTCAATCGCTGCAAAATAAGCAAAAATCAGGTACAAGAACGTCTGCAAAACGGCTGTCATCGGACTCTTTACGTTCCAGTACACCCAAGGATTGACCAGAAAGAGCAATAATGCCATCAATGCTATATTCCTATTATACAACTGTTTTGCAATTCTAAATATCATCATCCCGATAAAGCCGACAAGGATACTTTGGGGGATTACAATAATATATCGCTGCAGATTTTCAGGAAACAACGCTATCGGCACAAGAAACAAGGGATACAGCGGCGGGCGATGGAATACCGGCGGACCACCCTTTTCAAAAACATAACCGTCGCCGGCAACAATACTTCTTGCGAGTTGGATATAACCATCATTGCCTGCACCGAAATTTTTACTGAGGCCGGTAACCGGCGAGACAACAAAAAGAATAATCCCACAAAAGAAAATACACAAAAAAAACGATAACCAGAATGCCTGATTACCGTCTTGGGGAACAAACTTTTTCAAACTATCCATCATATCAACCGGTTTATTTCCTTTCCGCAGTATAGGCTTCCGTCAGATTTCCCACTGCGGTTATCTTTGTCTCGTGATACTCTTCTTCGCTGTTGACCTGCCAGATATTATCCTTGCTTTTTACGCCTTTAATAATATTCTCAACCGCGGTCATAGCCGTAAGCATTGAATGGTCCTGATTGTTGTAGCGATGCATACCGTTGCGACCGATTAAAAAAAGATTGTCGAAACTATCCGTATAATTCCTTATGACATCAAACCGGTCATAACTGCCAAAATAAGCGGGATAAGTCTTTTGTATCCTTATAACAACACCGTCAAGTATATCCTTTTTTTCAATTATACCGATTTTTTCAAGTTCTGCGGCCGCAAATTTTTTGAATTTTTCGTCTTCCATACACCAAAGTTCATCCCCTTCATTACAGAAGTATTCGAGACCCAGCCAGACGGTATCCGGGTCGGCAACCATATAAGGACTCCAGTTGTTAAATATCTGAAGACGACCGATTTTGACGTCACTTTCCTGAATGTAAATCCAGTTGTCCGGTACGATATTATTAATTGTTTTTACATTCGTGTCATTCTTTATTCTCAGCTTTTTAGCCAGCAGACCTACGGTAATAAAATCTCTGTAGCACAAATCCGCCGCAATTTTCTTTACTTTATCAGGAACATCTTGTCCCATTGATTCTATCAAATCCCTCACAGGCATACTTGAAAAAATGAAATCCGCCTTAAACTCCTTCAGCTCTTTCGTTTTTTCATCTCTAACTTTCAGGGAAACGATTTTATCATTTTGGTTTTTTAAACCTATTACCTTATGGTTTAGATAAATTTGGCCGCCTTTTGCCCTTATAATATCTGCAACTTCCTGCCACAACTGTCCCGGACCGTACTTAGGATACAAGAATTGGTTAATCAGGCTGGTTTCTATTTCTTTCTGACCTATTGACATATCTCTGCGAAGAGCAGCTTTCAGGGCATGCTTAACCGCCCTTGTTATTGAAAGTCCTTTTATTCGCTGGGCGCCCCACTGGGGATGAATTTTATCACAGCTTATACCCCAGACCTTCTCGGTGTAATCTTTAAAGAACATTCCATAAAGTTCTCTGCCGAAACGATTAATTAAAAAATCCTCAAGCGATTTTTCCTCTTTTATGGGACAGATTTTCGCTTTTATATAACTGGCTGTAATTTTAAGGGTTCTAAAAAAGCCGAGATTAGCCACTGTTTTTAAGGTCAACGAGATGGGGTAATCGAAAAATTTCCGCATAAAAAGAATTCTGGAAATTCTATTTCGAAGCAGCATTACTTTATCTTGTTTTTGAGGGTCAGCCTCAACCGGAAACAAATCAAGCCAGAACTTCATCACCCTGTCCGACTTTGAAAAGAACCGATGGCCGCCGATATCGATGCGGTTGCCTTTGTAGTTGACGGTCTTGGAAATGCCGCCAATATCCTCTGTCTGCTCAAAGATTATGGGCTTGATATCAGTCTTATTGAGCAATTCAAAAGCCGTCGTAAGACCTGCGGGGCCGGCACCAATAATTACAGCGATTTTATTTGAAGAGTAATTTTCCGCCATAAATATCAAGGTTTAAGCTGAGGCACTTTCCAGATTTTAATTTCAGGACTGACCATACAACCTGTAGCAAGGTATTTTGAGTCCGGTGAAAAAGCAATATCAGAAACAGTAAACTCACTTGCGGGTATTTTGCCTGTTTCTCTGCCGGATGTTATATCCCAGAACCATACAGTTCTGGCAGGTTCAGTATCGGCAGCAAGAGTTTTACCATCAGGACTGACGGCTATGCAGCAAATGTTCTGCTTTTGGTGACCGGGTGTATTATACAACGGCATTTCAAAAACTTTAATGGTCCGGCCTGTTGCTGAATCGAGAGCGATAATATACCTGACTTTTTCAACAACAAAAAGTGTTTTGCTGTCAGGTGAAAAC
>JBAVNP010000298.1:0-9783 GCA_049691175.1 Sedimentisphaerales bacterium | reverse complement strand
GAGAACAAGGGAAGAAGAGAAGTTGTAAGCGCGGCAGAAGTATAGTAGCCGTGATGGGGGTCTTTCTTTTCGCAATTTTTGTAGCTTCTGCTTCGGCCCAGAATTTTGGTTATACTTCTGTATGTGCTCCGCCTGATGGCGAAGCAAATCATGCTACAATTCTCTCTGGCATTTATGGCGGCACTTTTACCAAGCAAACGTCACCACTATCAGGATTGTTAGTAGACTATTCCAACGGAACTATCACTGCTCGCCGGGCTTACGACCATGACGATGAAGCGGTCAGCCTGAATTTACTCACGCAAACTCTTGATGGCGAAGTTGACCAAATCTGGACAGATGGTCAAGCAACAATAACTGCGAAGGCCAAATACGCTAGTTTAAATCAGTCGTTCGGCTGGAATGGAGGAGGAACAGGAATAGCATATGAACAATTGCTTTCGGATGCCAACGTAGGACAAGAGGGTGTTACCTTTAATGTCGATGAAGATTTCTTATGGGGTCATAAACCAGATGGTTATCAGTGGTGGTCGCTGGAAGAAAATAACTCAGACTGCAAAGACCACTTCATAACATATAAAATCGAAGGACTTGGCGGTCCGGACGTTGTATGGCTGCTATTCATGGAGGACCTCCCTCTTTCTCAGGCAGATAGAGATTACAACGATTTTGTAGTTGAGATATCAGCGATTCCCGAGCCGGCTACGATAGCACTTCTTGCTTTTGGCAGTTTGCTTTTAAGAAAACGCAACTCTAATAAATAGACACAGTGCAGCGCATTTTCAGCGCTGATATAATATAGACCACCCGCATCAGAGACTTATTATCTCTGATGCGGGTGCGTTTTTATGACAGTTAAGTCTATGGTTAAATAAACAAAAAAGGCCGCTGATTTTTCCCAGCGGCCTTTTATTTGTGTTTGTAAGTGATTATTATTTTTCGTCAAGTATCTCTAAGCACTTAAACTTTTTGCCTTCCATAAACTCAAGGCTTGCCCCGCCGCCTGTCGAGACGTGACTAACTCTTTTTGAAAGTCCCATTTTCTTTATTGCGCTTGCGCTGTCGCCGCCGCCTATAACGCTTATTGCGCCGTTATCGGTTGCTTTCGCCACAGCCTCAGCAACTGCTTTTGTTCCTATATCGAACGGCTGCATCTCGAAGACGCCCATAGGTCCGTTCCATACGACGGTTTTTGCGCCGGCCAGTTTACTGACGAATAATTTTATAGTCTCCGGCCCGATATCTACGCCTTGCCAGCCGTCAGGTATATTCCCCGCGACGACTTTATTTGGAGCGTTCGCTTCGAGTTTCTGTGCTATGACCGTATCGACCGGCAGGACTAATTCGCATCCGCCTTTCGACATTAATTCTTTTGCCTTATCGACGAATTCATTTTCGCAAAGGCTGTTTCCGACTGAAAGACCTTTGGCCTTGAAGAAGGTATAGGCCATAGCGCCGCCGATGAGGATTTTGTCGACTTTTTTCATAAGGGTTTCGATGACTTTCAATTTATCGGAAACTTTTGCTCCGCCGAGGATCGCGACAAACGGCTTTTTTGGTTTATTAAGGGCATCACCTAAGAATTTGAGTTCTTTTTCGACGAGGAATCCGATAACTCTGTCTTTGCTTTTCATCATATCCGGCACGGTATACATTGATGCGTTATCACGGTGAGCCGTTCCGAATGCGTCATCGACATAGACATCGCCCAATTCGGCGATTTGTTTTGCGAAATCATCTTTAGCCTTGCGGAGTTTCGGGTCTTCGGCTGCTTTTTTATCTTTTATTTCTTCTGCTTTGTAGAAGCGCACGTTTTCGAGCAGCATTACATCTCCCGGCTTTAAAGCCGCTGCCTTTTTCTTTACATCCGGCCCGATGCAGTCGTTTGCGAATATAACATTTTTGCCCAGCAGTTCGCCGAGTTTTTTGGCGACCGGAGCCATTGAGAATTCAGGTTTTTTCTCGCCGTCAGGCCTGCCGAGATGGCTCATTAATATTACAGAGCCGCCTTTATCGAGAATTGTCTTAATAGTTGGCAGAGCAGCGACGATTCTCGTATCGCTGGTGATATTTCGGTTTGCGTCGAGTGGGACGTTAAAATCGACTCGCATCAGGACTTTTTTATCTTTTACGTTTATATCTGCAACTGTTTTCCTTGCCATATCTTAGTCCTTTATTAACAAAGGTTAAAAAAATGTGCCGCCGTTTACCGGCAGCACATTGTCTTGTTTTTACAGTTTCGCTAATCTTTCAATCAAGTCCACGCTTCTGCATGCATAACCCCACTCATTATCATACCACATTGTTACTTTGGCCATATCGCCGTCAAGAACCATAGTATTGGTGGAATCAAAGATTGAACTGGCGGGATTGCCGATAATATCTCTGCCGACAATCGCCTCAGTGTTATACTCAATAATGTCCTTCATAGGACCAGCGGCAGCGGCTTTTATAGCATCGTTAATTTCTTCAACCGTAGTCTTGCGAGCAGTAAGGAATGTCAAATCGGTAATCGAACCGTCAGGAACCGGAACCCTTAAGGCATAACCGTGAAGTTTGCCCTTTAAAGCAGGTATAACCTCGCCCAGCGCCTTTGCGGCGCCTGTGGTCGAAGGCACTATGCTCAAAGCGGCTGCACGGCCGCGACGTTTGTCCTTGTAAGGCATATCAAGAATAGCCTGGTCATTTGTGTAGGCGTGAATCGTAGTCATCAAACCTTTTACAATACCGATTTTTTCATGCAGCACTTTGCAAATAGGAGCCAAAGAGTTGGTTGTACAGGAAGCATTCGATATGCATTTCATACTTGCATTGAGCTGGTCGTCGTTAACGCCCAATACAATCGTGGCATCGGGCTTGTCTTTTGCGGGAGCAGAGAGCAATACTCTTTTTGCGCCGGCTGTAAGATGCGTATCATAGCCGGCCTTGCCGTCAGCGGCCCTGCTTGTAAACTTGCCGGTAGATTCGAGCACTACGTCAACGCCCATCTTGCCCCACGGCAATTTGGCAGGGTCTTTTTCATTGAGAATTGGTATTTCCATACCGTCAATTACAATAGAATTTGCCTTTATCTCAACCTTGCCCTGATATTTGCCCTGAGTGGAATCATACTTGAACATATAACCAAGCATATCCGCATTGAACAAATCGTTGATTGCCATAACCTGGAACTGTTTTGGCTGCTGAGCCATAACCCGCAGCGCTAATCTGCCGATTCTGCCGAAACCATTAATGCCAACTTTTGTCGCCATCGAAAAACTCCTTTAAAATTTTTGTGAATAAAGTCTCATTATTTTTAGTGTTTTTGCGTCTTTAAGGTCAATAACAGGGTTTTATCACGCCGGTACTACAACTTTCGGAGCACGGATTTTAGGGATACGGTAGGAGGCTGTCAAGGAGAAATCCGCCGAAGGCGGATAAGTCAATTTTAGATTTTGGATTCCGTTTATCTTGCCTGTTTTTCGACTTCGCTCAGATAGGCAAGTGTTCTTTCCAGTTCATCCGAGAGATGTTTGAGTTTCAGCATTGTTTTTACGCGGGTAATCAGTTCTAATTTGTTGACCGGTTTGCTTAAAAAATCATCTGTGCCGGAATCTATCGCCCTTTCGATATCGCCAAGCTCATTCAAAGCTGTTACCATAATCACCGGCAAAGACGCTGTGGCCGGGTTACTTCTAATTCTCCTGCAAACTTCAAAGCCGCTCATCTTCGGCATCATTACATCGAGCAAAACCAAATCGGGTATCGACTTTTTTATTATTTCCAGTGCGGTTATGCCGTCCCTTGCGGAAATTGTTCGGCAGTGAACGTCTTCCAGATAAGCAACAAGCAGTTCAAGATTCTGCTCATTATCATCGACAACGAGAATCGTTGCGGTTTTTAAAGCTTCATCAACTTTTTTCGGTTTTGTTGTCGTTTTTGTCATTGCTGGATTTTCTCCGTATTTTGCTCTATAAAAGACCTGACCTGCGGCTTTAAATAGATTGATTCGATATTCACAACCTGTCCTACCGCCTTGGCACAGCATACGGCGACTTCATAATCGCTCGAATCCATATCAGCAAAAAAGATATACTGGTCTTTAATCCTGCATAGGCCCGAACCGCCGCCGCCTAACGAATCCTTCCTTATTTTAACATTGCTCTTTTCGAGTATGTCCAGCAGGTCGTCAAGAATAGATTTATTATCCATATTTTAAGGAAAAAGCCCTTAAATGTCGATAAATATTCAATATAGTTTACATTGAAAAGTCGATAGTTTACAGAAAAAAATTCAGGAAAGGACCGCCTTGCCGCAGTTAATACAAAAACGAAAATCTCTCAGTAAGCAGGTTGACCTGCAACAGCAGGTAAACAAAGAACTTAAGGAAAAACTGATAGAGCTTCAGGCGATGGCAAACCTCGGTAAGATTTCCGCTATTGTAGCCCACGAGATTAACAATATCCTTATGCCTTTAGGCAATTACGCCCTTGCGGCCCTGAGTAACCCGGAGGATAAGGAGCTGACGGAAAAAGCCCTGCAAAAGACCATTTACAACAGCGCAAGAGCCTCTGAAATCCTCGAAAGCATTATGGCGATGGTCAACGGCGAAGCGGCCGCGATGCGCGAATGCAGAATCTTTAATCTTATAAACGAGGTTTTTTCCTGCATCGGCAGGGACTTTGAAAAAGACGGCATAAAAGTCAAACTTGATATACCACCTGAATTAACCGTCAATGTTGTGCCGGTCCAGATTCACCAGGTAATAATGAATCTTGTTCTCAATGCCCGTGAGGCTATGCTGCCGCGGGGCGGAATATTGTCTATAAGAGCGATGCAGCAAAACAATGAAATTATACTTACCCTTGCCGATACCGGCAGCGGTATAAATCCTGAAAACCTTGATAAAGTTTTCAAGCCGTTTTTCACCACAAAAACGCCCACCTCTACTGCCGGCAGGACAGGGTCAGGCCTTGGCCTTGCATTCTGCTCGGAGATAATCGAGGCGCATAATGGAACCATATCTGTTCAGTCATCGCAGGGGCAAGGCACCGAATTTACTATTACACTGCCGCTAAAATAAGGATGTAGGAAATAAGGATGTAAAGAAGTAAGGAAAATCGGTCAAAGGCTGATAATTTCCTTACATCCTTGCTTCCTTACCTCTTTACTTCCTTTAAGCACCGCTTCGCGGTGCTGCTACCCTTCATCAATTATCGCTTTGACGATGTCGAAGATTGCCTCTTTTGTTTTATAATTCGCGTCGTTTGTCAGGATTGAAAAGATGTATTCCTTCCCGTTATTCGCTGTGCATATTCCCGACAACGCCCGAACACCGTTGATATAGCCCGTCTTTGCAAAAACTTTTCCGCGGTATCTATCCTGATAAAACTGCTTTCTTAATGTGCCATCGATGCCCCCCGCCGAAAGCGTTTCCTTAAAGACAGGCCACAAATCGCTCGAATACGCATCGCTGAGAACCCGTATGATGATACCGGCAGATAATTTATTCTGTGTGCTCAAACCGCTGCCGTCGTCGATGTTGAAACTTCCCGCGTCAGCGCCGAGCGATACGAGATAATTTGTTACAGCTTTCTGTCCTGTCTGCCAGCTTCCGCCCTTGCCGCCTGTTTCCTGTCTTGCGCCGAGAGTCTTAAACATACATTCCGCCGCAAGCTGGAAACTGTCCTTGTTGCATTGCTGGAGAACTTTGACTATCCCTGTTCGATGTTCGGTAAGTATTTGCAACTTTTCAGGATTAACATTTGCCTCGGCTACTTGGCCGGACATTTTTATACCGGCTTTATTGAGATTTTCAGCAAGCAGGGTTCCAAAGAATTTCGCCGGCCTTTCAATCGCCACATCGAAGGACGCCGCTTTTCTGCATTTCCCGCCGATTACAATGACATTTTCTTTTTCTGTACGGTATGCACCTATCGCGCTGTCTCCCTTACTTACCGGCTGAACATTATTTATCAGCGTCAGATAACCCGTATCGGGCTCAACCTGCAGTTCTACTTGTCCATTTTTCAGGGAAGCAAGAATCTTTACACAGTTTGCGTTATAGTTAAGCCCGCTTATCTGGCAGGCATAAGGCCTGTTGAGCTGTTCTTTGGGCCAGCTTGGATGAACCCTCACATCGTCGAACACGGAACTATCAAGAACAATATCCTTTATTTCAGTTATGTTGCGTTCTTTAAGTGCTTTTACAATATCCGACAGAAAATCACCAACTTCATTGCTGTCTGCGCTGTTTTCGTCGGCAAGCTCCAACAGCGGGTCGCCGCTGCCGATTATGACAAGGTTCTTGTCCGAAATCGCGGCTGTCGTAACATATTCAAACTGCCGTCCAAGGTATTTTAAAGCCGTAAAGCTTGTTACGAGCTTCATATTGGATGCAGGTATAAGTGCAATAGTTTCGCTGTACCCAAAAACGCGGGCTCTTGAGCGGGGTTCAACAACAAGAATCCCGAATTTTACCTTTGCCTGGTCTTTGCGAAGGATTATTTGTGTAATCTTCTCCCGTAATGATGCCATACAGCTTGCACTAAGCGCCAAAACAGCAAGGCAAATAGCGTATTTTTTCATTCCGATTGATAACATAGGCAGAGTTTCTACCACGAAACTAATTCAAAAGCAACTAATAATATAAGTTCTTGTTTTGAAAGACGTTATGTAAAAAATCTTATTTTTTTATGTTCAGTTGACAATGCCAAAGGCGGCAGTTATACTGCTTGCGGTTTAACCATTCTTTTAATTAGATTAACATTATATGAATCTTTGCGGCTTTTTAGCCGTGGCGAGCTTCCGGAGTATCAGTGGATGAATATTCCGGAAGTTTTTTTATATCTTGACAGTTTGTAATGTAATTGTTTTTATAATAGCTACTTATGGCGGAAAACCAGTTCCAAAAAGCAATTTTCACAGCCTCAGTTTCGCAAAACAAGGCTGTAGGCAAACATTTCTTTAACCTTCGATTGGAACTAAACGGCGGTGCCGCAGAAATATTCCAAAAGGTCCTGCCGGGACAATTCGCAGAGCTTGATTTATCGAGACTTGCCTTGCCGACCGAGGAACAAATTCCTGATGAGCTTTCCGAGCGTTCTCAGAGGCAGATTCTTTTGCGCAGGCCGTTCAGTTTTACGAATATCGAATATTCCGGCAGTAAAGTAATCCTCGAGATACTTTATTGTGTGCTTGGCCCGGCAACGTTAAGAATGAAAACTTTAAAGCCATCGGACAAGATAAACCTTATAGGTCCGCTTGGTAACGGCTTTAAAATTTCCAGCGATAAAAAACTGGCGATTCTCGTCGCAGGCGGTATGGGCGCTCCCCCGCTTCAGCATCTTGCGAAAGAATTAAAAGATAAATGCCCCGGCACAGAGACAATTGTTTTTGCCGGTGCAAAAAGTCTTTCAGAACTGCCCTACTCCGATATAAAACTTGATAAAGTCTCAAAAGAGCCTGCCTTTGTTCTGAATGAATTTGCGAAACATAACGCAAAGGCTCTTATAAGCACCGATGACGGCTCTGCCGGTTTTAAGGGGTTCGTAACGGAGGTGCTCAAAAATTGGCTGAAAAGCAAAAAACCCGACAGCGGTAAAACGATTATTTACGCCTGCGGTCCTGAGGCGATGATGTCAAATATTGCCGCGATAAGTTCTGAATTTCAAATCCCCTGCCAGGTAAGCCTTGAAAGGCTGATGGCCTGCGGCACAGGTTTATGTCAGGGCTGCGCCGTAAGATGTATAAACAAACAAACCAAAGAAACCGGTTATAAACTTTGCTGTAAGGACGGCCCTGTATTCTGGGCCGATGAAGTTGTCTGGTGATTATGATTGATTTGACTGTAAATTTTGCGGGGCTGAAACTTAAAAATCCGGTATTTACCGCATCCGGCACCTGCGGTTACGCTGATGAATTGGCCGATTTTATGGATGTAAATCAGCTTGGCGCTTTTATAACCAAAAGTATCACCCTGCACAAGCGTGACGGCAATTCTGTGCCGCGGATTGTTGAGACCGATTCAGGTATGCTCAACGCTATCGGCCTTGCGAATATCGGCGTTGACAGGTTCATAGCGGAAAAAATCCCGCTCATAGAGCAATATGATACGCCGTTTTTTGTTAATATTGCCGGCCAGACGATAGAAGAATACGTTTCTGTCGCTCAAAAGCTCGCCGCTTGTAGGGAAATCGCCGGCCTTGAGCTGAATATCAGCTGCCCCAACGTCAAAAAAGGCGGCATAACCTTCGGCACTGACCCGAAACTCGTATCTGAAATAACATCAGCCATAAAGAAAAACGCAGGCAAAAAGATTCTGATGGTAAAACTTACGCCAAGCGTTACGAACATAAGCGAGATAGCCTCTGCCGCTATAGAGGCCGGAGCCGATGCCCTGAGTATGATAAATACCTTTACCGCTATGGTAATTGACATCGAAACAAGACAGGCCGTCCTTGCCAACCGCACAGGGGGGTTATCCGGCCCGGCGATAAAACCAATTGCCGTATATCTTACGAATAAAGTTTATAATGAGGTCGCCAAACCGGCGAATATCCCGATTCTCGCCGGCGGAGGCATAAGAAACGCCTCTGACGCAATTGAATTTATTATTGCCGGGGCGACTGCTGTTAGTATCGGCACGGCAAGTTTTATCTATCCCGACAGCGCAATAAAAATCATTGACGGCCTGAAAAAATACTGTCAGCGGTACAAAATCGCAAAAATATCCGAACTTACAGGCAGCTTGAAATAGAAGTATTTGCAGGGTATAATTAATTTTTTATTAAGGACTCATCGGCGTATGGAAACGCTCAAGGCACTATATGATTATTTTCCGACCTCGGTTTTTACCGGCAGATCGCTGGTGTTTATAAGCGAAGACTGGCGGGTAGAACTGACAGAGCATCAGAATTCCGATTTCAGCAAAAACTCTGTGAGCTATCCTGTTATCAGAGTCAAAGTTTTAAAAAGAGCCTTGAACGGCGAATTCCTGCCGGGCCATTATGAGGATTTCCAGATAGGTCCCATCGGCGAACTTGCGGAGCAGATTGAACGGTATATCCAGGCCGCTATCGGCAAAAATATAAAGGAATACGATGTAGATGGCTGAAAACGCCTCAGGTAAAATAAAAAATGACATAAAAATAACCTGCGGACAGAACGCCGCGGTTTTCTGTGTAAAGGTTCTTCCCGCCAGCAGCAGGACTTGTTTGGCAGGCGTTCAAAATGGTATATTGAAAATTAAACTGTCCGCGGCGCCGGAAAAAGGCAAGGCCAATAAGGCTCTTGTGGATTTTCTTGCGGATACGCTCGGCGTTAAAAAGAAATTTATCGCGATAATTTCCGGCCTGACTTCGAAAGTCAAGCAAGTCGCCATTGAACAGATAACGCCGGAAATTCTTATTGAAAAATTGAAAAACGTTTTATGAATCCCGCACCTTCTAAATATTCAGTATTTCTATATTGTATTATCGAGAGTCGAAATGAAAAATAAAATTATAAAAGGTTTGAACGAGATTAAATATAAAGAAGGTGCGGGATGAAAAAATTCGCGTTTGCCTTTTTGGTATTTTTTACGACTTGCTCATTCGCGTCGCAGCAGCTTCCGTATAATCCGCAGGGGCTTTATGTTGACTCGGTGGAAAAAGCTCTTCAGTTAAACGATGACGATATTGACCTTGCGACCGCGATACTGCTGGTAAGCAAAAGATGGAACCCTTCCATAAACATAGACGACTATCGCGGCAGGATTGACGAAATGGCGATTACGGTGCTCGACAGGCTTAAAGGCCGCAGCCC
>JBAVNP010000297.1:0-4275 GCA_049691175.1 Sedimentisphaerales bacterium | reverse complement strand
ATGTAACCCTTTTTAAGTAAAGCAGTTACGGCACAAATAATTGTACTTTTGTTCACGATATTTTTTAAATCAATGCTCTGCATTACAAGATGAGTCGCACTGCCGATGACGAGACTGTCAGTTCTGTCGGTAAGTTTTTCAAAAGTTTCGAATGCAAAACTGTAATCCGCCTCGGCAAATTGCTCAGCCTGCTGCACAAGAGATGTGACGGTTTGTTTTGCTTTTATTGGAGCAATTTTTTTATAGGGATACTGCCAGTTTAAATTTTTCGCGATATTCTCAAACAGAGCCTTATCCGGCGAAGACAATTTTATTTCTTCGTATCTGGAGGCCGAATGTTTTTTCAGAAATTTTCTTTCGAGCTGCAAAATTTCATCGGACCTGTATATCTTCAAATCGAACAGGTTATCATTCCTGCAATCAACTTCCACCAGCGGTTTAAAATGTTCCGTTAATTTTCTATACCTGCCAAGAGCCAGCAAAATCCAGTCAAGCTCGCTTTTCGCGTCTTCTATCAGGAATGAGGGCAATTTTTCAGAATCACAAAGTGCTGTATTGTTTAATAACCGGACACAATTTTTAGATTCGGCCGCGCCTGTAATAATCAATTTGTCTTTTGCTCGCGTCATCGCTACGTACAAAATTCTCATCTCCTCCGCAAGATTTTGTCTCCTTTGTTTATCTTTGATTACCTGCCAGGCCAGCGAAGGTAATTTTGTGCCGCTTGTTTCGTCAATTATCTTAAGGCCAATTGTCGCTCCGCCATCTGTAATACAATCGCCGGCATGAGAGCCAAATCGAAATTCTCTATTGGTTTCCGCGAGAACCACTATCGGAAATTCCAGACCTTTGCTTTTGTGGATGCTCATTATCCTTACGGCATTTGCGGCGGAACTGTCCGGCTCGGCCGGAGCCCAGTCGGAGCCTGCGTCGAGAAGTTTCTGCAGAAAACTGACAAATCGCGAAAGAGAAATTACATTAAGACTGGAAGCGAATTTTTCAAATTGTATCGCACGATGATGCAGCTTAAGCAGATTCGCTCTTCGCTGAGAGCCGCCGGGCAGAGCGGAAACAAAAGATAAATAATCGGTTTCAGAGAAAACCTGCCAGATTAAATCGGCAAGAGAACCGCGGCGTGCATAAGTGCGCCAATTATCAAGCCGCTGTAAAAAACAAGAAATTTTCTTTTGCAGATTTTTATCGCCCGCTTTTGCCGCGACAGATTCAAGCAGAGAATAAAAATCAGACTCACTCTTCTGACAAGACTTTATCTTCGCAAGTTCCGTATCAGAAAGACCAAAAATCGGACTTCGCAAGACAGAAGCAAGAAAAATGTCCTGTCTGGGATTATCCAATATCTGTAACAACGAAAGCATATCGTTAATTTCGGTAGTCGCAAAATAGCCGGCGGAACTGTCGCTGACAACCGGTATATTTGCCGAGCGGAGTATCTGGACATAATTATTTGCGCGCTGCTCAAAAGCCCGCGTCAAAATTACGAAATCGGACCAGCGGCAGGGACGAAAAGAATCGCTTTTTTTGTCATAGACCTGAAATTTTTCAACTTCCACAAGCTGTTTTATTCGCTGGGCAACGATAAGAGCCCTGCGATTTATCGCCTCCAAAGAAACAAGACCAGTTTCGTCATTCTCCTCATCGTCGCCCTGCCGTTCTTCGGCAGGGTCATCATCAACGATAATCATCTCCACATCAGTCTTATTTTCAGCCCCCGCCGATAAAGCCTTAAAAGGCTTTAAAGCGGCATTTTCATCGTAATCTACCGCCGCGACAGAGGCAGCCATAATCCGGGAAAAAACTTCATTAACGAAATTCAAAATGCCCGGTCTTGAGCGGAAATTTTCATTCAAATCGACACGAGATTTCGACTCGTCAATCCCGGCTTTGCCGAGACGCTCTACAAACAAGCCGCAGTCGGCGCCGCGCCAGGCATAAATACTTTGCTTGACATCGCCGACAACAAAAACCTTTGCGCTGCCGGAAAGAAGGTCGATTATCTTTTGCTGGACGGGATTTATATCCTGATACTCGTCAACAAAAATATATTTATACTTTTTCTGCAGCTGCATCGCGATATCAGATGGTTTGCCGGTATCAACATCGCCGTCTTCAGAAAGTAATTCCAGCATATACCGTTCAAGGTCGGCGAAATCCACACAGCCAAGTTCCTGCTTGGCGGCCTGATAGGCACGGTCGAATCTTTTGACAAGCTCAATCAAAACCTTTGTCTGGACAGAACAGGCGCCTGCAATAAGACGCTCGTAATCAGGATTCAAAATTGCAAATGATGAAAAACATTTAAAATCTTTAATCGCTTTTTTCGCAGAAGATAAAACAAGTTCCTTTTTTTCATCGTCAAAGCCCTTCGGTTTATCATCCCATCTAAAACCATCGAAACTGCTCAAAAGTTCAATAAAGGCTTTTAAATCATCTTTTTCCAGAAAATCAATCGCCAATAAAATTGCCGCCAAACACTGGCCTTCTATCTGATGTTTCCAATGGCCTTTGGTGATTTTTTCGTCAAGTTTCAACGACCATTCAAACTGCTCTTTGAAAGTCCGCAACTTATCGAGAACAATCTGCTTTTGATTTTTAACAGCGTCACAGGAAGCGGAAATCATCGCGTCATTCAAGATAATCGCCCTGTCGAACCAATTTTGGCGGGATACAACCGTGTCTAAAAAATTACTAACGTCGATAATACAGTTCAGGAAATTACTCGCGGGATTCGATACCGCCCTGCCCTGCAGAAGCTGTTGCATACCCTGGGCAAGAGAAGAATCCTGCCAGGCATTTTCGATAATCTGCTGGAGAATCTCGGTTTTTATAAGCTTGCTTTCGTCGGCATCCATAACCCTAAAGGAAGGGTCAAGGCTGAGACGATGAAAATGCTGACTAATAACACGCTTGCAGAAAGAATGAACGGTGCTTATGTCGGCGCTGTCGAGCATAAGCAATTGTTTGCGAAGATGAGCATCTTTCGTCTGACAGGCGACATCTCGCAACTTTTGTGCTATCCGCTGTTTCATTTCGCCGGCGGCCACATCGGTAAATGTCAAAACGAGAATATCGCTAATTTCAGGACATAAATCAGACAGGCTCAATATTCTGACCGCCCGCTGCGAAAGAACGGTCGTTTTACCCGTGCCTGCCGAGGCGGCAACGGTTATATCGCCGCCGGGCGATTCGATTGCCTGTTTTTGACCTTTAGTCCAGTTCATTCAACTGCCTGAAAAAATCCCGTTTTTGAAACTTCCTTAACCTGCGCATAATCGTTTATCTGCCAGTCAAACCGACAAAGCGATTTATACGGACAATATGTGCACGCGATTTTTTTGCCGTATTTGTAAGGATTTATATTAATTGCGCCGGAAAGTATCCTTTCGCCAAACTCTTTGATTTTATTTTCCGCAAAAGACAAAACTGCTGAAAAATGCTCTCCGGTTAAAAGCGAACTTGTTTCATAGACGCCAAACTGCTTTTCCTTCTGTGTTATTCTGAAACTGTAAAACGGACTGTAGCCGGTTTGAGTTTTGCCGTCTATAAGAGTAAAATGTTCGCCGTTAAAAATTCCTTTCGGCTTTCTGACAATCTTTTGAGTTTTCCCGGCAATTTCGCTTAAATCCGCTGATTTGGAAAATACCTGAATATGAAAATAAAATCCGCCCAAAGGAATAAGATTTTTATACTTTTCAATAGTTTGGTTTCTTACCGCAAGCAGATAAATCGGCAGTTGCAAATCAAGACCGGCAGAAAATAACGACCAGTTAATCGCGGTTTCCGATGTCTTGTAATCAACAACAAGACAATAATTTTTGCCTGCATTGGAAGCCATGTCAATTCTGTCAATTTTACCTTCGATATGAAGTTTTTTGTCGTTTTCCAGTTTTATCTCAACGGCAGGCAAGGGAAATTTGTCGCCAAAACCAGTTTCAGCAGCAATTTGTGTAAAATCGCCAGCGGAAGCAATCTGTGAAAATTCCAGGACTGCTTCCTTAACCATTTGCGCGGCTGAAAGAATAATAAAACTATTGTGCTTGGTCCTGGCGTTGAAACTTTTCAGAAATGAATCTTCAATAAGAAGTTTTTCGACCGCGCGGTCGGTAAGCAAGCCAAGTAAATCAGGTTCAGCATCTGAAAATGTGAGACTTTTACTCTTTAAACTATTAAATAATAATTCGAGAACCTTGTGAAAGAAAAGACCAAGACTGAAAGGCTCCAATTCGAAAACCCGCCTTTCCTGGAGCTCTAAGATAT
>JBAVNP010000296.1:0-3574 GCA_049691175.1 Sedimentisphaerales bacterium | reverse complement strand
TTTGTTGTTGCTGTCGCTGCGGTGGACACGGGCGGCGATGACAGGCTTCCTTATTTTCTTTGTGGCGATTTCCCCGACATTACAGACATTTCAGTTCAGCAATGTAATTGCATCGGACAAATTCGCCTATCTGCCTTCGATAGGAATTCTGATGATACTGGCGGCATTTTTGAGCTGGATATGCGGCATCGGCGGCAGCCGTCGATATACGGCAAGGTATATAATTGTAGCGATTATAATTTTGATGTTGGCAGGTGCGGAATCTTTTACCTCGCGGCGGTATCTTGTGTACTGGAAAGATACGGTCAGTCTTTTTACGCATATAGTGAAAATGGCTCCGAATGCCGCAGCACCGCTCAACAATCTGGGTATGGCGCTCGCTAAACAAGGCGATACTGAACAGGCCATAGAGTGTTTTAAAAAAGCGCTGAAGATAAAACCTGACGATATGGATGCGCATTTTAGTCTCGGCAAAATTTTTACCGAGATGGGCAAAGAAGACGAAGCTATGTATTATTATAACAAGGTGTTAAATTCCAAACCAAAGGAATCGATGATTTATAATAATCTCGCGGTAATGCTGGTTAATAAGGGGAAAATTGACGAAGCAATAGCGATGTATCGCAAAGGCATAGAGGCCAATCTGCTGTTTCCGTTCACTCTGCATGCCGGTCTTGGCACGCTTTTGCTCCAGCAGGGAAAAATAGATGAGGGGATATCCGAGCTTCAAATCGCTGCAAAGCTGCAGCCGGATGCAACGGTATTTAATAACCTCGGTGCAGCACTGCTTTTAAAAGGGAATGTGGGTGAGGCTATGGAATGTTATGAAAAGGCTATAAAATTCGACCCGAAAAATGCAGAAGCGCATTATAATCTTGGCAATATCCTGCTTTCCCTGGAGAGGCTCAAAGAGGCGGTAGATGAATACCAGCAGGCATTGAGCATAAATCCGAAATACACTAAAGCGCACGCTAATCTTGCCGTAGCTCTGATGCAAAGCGGCCGGCTTGATGAATCAATCGAGCAATCTAAAGAGGCAGTCAAGCTTGACCCCAATCACATAGGAGCGCATTTCAATATGGCTATGGTATTGGCCGCCAAAGGTCTTTTTGAGGAAGCTATCGGTGAATATCGAAATATTCTGCGGCTCGACCCTATGGATGCCGATGTGCATTGTATGATTGGCGATATTTTAGCTCATCTGAAACGGACACAGGAAGCGACAGTCGAATATCAGGAAACTCTAAAAATCAATCCTCAGCATCCTGGCGCGCAGCAGGGATTAAAAAATATTGAAAGCGGTGAGCATCCCGGCCAGACAACACAATAAATTTTGTCCGGCTAATCTTTTATACCGAGGTCTTCTTTTGTGAGGATGCTTTCAAATTTATAGCCGGCGTTTGTGATATTTTCGCCGGCGCCTTGTTTGCGGTCAATCACAGCGACAATCTTTTTTACCTTTGCGCCTGCTTCGGTAATTATCTTTGCCGCCTCAAGAACCTGACCGCCGGTCGTTGCGATATCTTCAACAAGCAAAACAACATCGTCTTTATTTAATACCCCCTCAATCATTTTGCTTGTGCCGTAATCCTTTTTGCTGTTGCGGATAATTACCCACTTTTTACCCGTCTGCATTGCCGTTGCCGCCGCGAGCGCAACACCGCCAAGTTCAGCCCCTGCAATCAGCGTAACATCGCTCGTTATATATTTTGCGAATTCCGCTCCGAGAGCCTTCAAAATATCCGGCTGGGTCTCAAAAAGGTATTTATCGAGATAGTATTTGCTGCGTTTTCCGCTGCGAAGTAAAAAATCGCCTTCCAGATAAGCTGTTTCCTTGACGCGTTTCGCAAGTTCTTGTTTGGTCATAAGTTACATCCGTTTCTAAACCTTCAGTTCTGTCTTTTTATGGATTTTCCCGCGATATTTTTTCAATGCCGGCTTTACGATTTTTGTTATGAATTCATCGACCTGCTGCGGCGCTCGGCCGACATAATCATCAGGCGTTAAAACCTTTTTAAAATCTACTTTTGCAAAGGCACTGTCTTCTTTAAGCCGTTCTATTAAATCGTTTGGCTTGCCAAATTTTTTAACCTGTTCGGCGGCGGCTTGAGAATGAACCCTTATTTTTTCGTGAAGTTTTTGTCTGTTTCCGCCGGCCTTGACTGCCACCATAAGAATATTTTCAGTTGCCATAAACGGCAGTTCCGCCGCGATGTGCGCCGAAATTACATTGGGATAAACAACAAGACCGCTCGATACGTTGATTAAAATTTCTAAAATACCGTCGGCGGCAAGAAACGCCTCAGGTATTACTATCCGCCGGTTCGCCGAATCATCGAGTGTTCTTTCAAGCCATTGTTCAGATGCCGTCATCTGCGGGCTGGTTGAAAGACTTATTAAAAATCTTGCCAGTGCTGTTGCCCGCTCGCATCGCATTGGGTTTCTTTTATACGCCATTGCGCTTGAGCCTATCTGGGATTTTTCAAATGGCTCTTCGATTTCTTTTAAATTCGCGAGCAAACGAATATCGTTACAGAATTTATGTGCAGACTGGGCTATCTGCGCCAGCGCACTTATTATAAGCGAATCTATTTTTCGCGAATATGTCTGGCCTGTAACCGGACAAACATTTTCAAAGCCGAATGCCTTTGCGACCATTTTATCGAGCTGTTTGACCTTATTATGATTTCCGCCGAACAGTTCGAGAAATGACGCTTGCGTTCCGGTTGTGCCTTTTATGCCTCTGAATGGTATGTTTTCTATTCGATACTCTATTTCAGCAAGGTCGCCGGCAAAATCATTACACCACAGTGTCGCACGTTTGCCGACGGAGGTTAATTGAGCCGGCTGAAAATGTGTAAATCCGAGCGTCGGCAGATTGCGATATTTTTTCGCAAAACCTGCAAGTGAATTTATGAGAGTCGCGAGTTTGCCTGCGATAATCTGCATCGCGTTTTTCATAATAATCAAATCCGCGTTATCGCCGATGCAGCAGCTTGTTGCGCCCAGATGAATTATCGGCGCCGCTTTCGGAGCAGCGTCGGCAAAAGTGTGAATATGAGCCATTACATCGTGTCGGAACTTTTTCTCATATTCAGCGGCTTTATCGAAGTTGATATTGTCGAGACGTTTTGCCATCTGGCCGATTTGCTTCTGCGAGATTTTCAGGCCGAGTTTTTTTTCAGCCTTTGCCAGTTCAAGCCACAGTCTTCGCCATGTTGAAAATTTTCTCTGTTCACCGAAAAGTTCCGACATTTCCTTCGAAGCGTTACGTTCAACTAACGGACTTGTGTAAATATTATGATTTTTCATTTTAATTCCTTACTTCTTTTTTTTCAGGAGTTCCTCGATTTCGGTTATGTCGTCGGCGGATAGTGTTATATCCGCGGCCGGGGCGGTTTCTTTAATTTGACCTTCTCTCCGGGCGCCGGCAATTGCAGCCGTTACTTCCGGTTTTCTTAATGTCCACGCTATCGCAAGCTGGGCAAGCATTATTTTATTTCGTTTTGCAATTTGCGTTAATTTTTCAACAACCTTAAGATTTACTTCGAGCCGCGGCGTTTTAAAATTAGTA
>JBAVNP010000295.1:0-1932 GCA_049691175.1 Sedimentisphaerales bacterium | reverse complement strand
GTCTGAATCAGCGAAGTCTGGCTCCTGAGGAATCCTTCCTTGTCCGCATCGAGTATCGCCACCAGCGAAACCTCCGGCAAATCAAGCCCTTCACGCAAAAGGTTTATTCCCACCAATACATCAAACTCGCCCAATCGCAAATCGCGAAGAATCACCACTCGCTCAAGCGTTTTTATTTCACTATGCAAATACCGGCAGCGATACCCCTTCTTTGTTATATAAGAAGACAAATCTTCAGCAAGTCTCTTGGTAAGTGTCGTAACTAATACCCGCTGTTTCGCCTGAACGTGCTTTTCAATCTGGTCCAGCAGATGCGGCACCTGGTTCGAAGCAGGCTGAACAAATATTTCCGGGTCAATCAGGCCCGTCGGCCTTACAACCTGCTCGACAACGGCGCCTTTGCTTAAATTTAATTCAAACTCCGCGGGCGTCGCCGAGACGAATATTACATTGCGCCAGTCCTGCTGAAATTCCTCGAACCGCAGCGGCCTGTTATCCATCGCGCTCGGCAGTCGAAATCCGTGTTCGACCAGGACTTCTTTTCTGCTCTTATCTCCCGCGTGCATCGCCCGAATCTGCGGCACCGTTACGTGCGACTCGTCAATGAACAAAAGAAAATCATCAGGAAAATAATCAATCAGTGTATATGGCCTCGACCCCGCCGGCAGGCCGCTTAAATGCCTCGAGTAATTTTCAATCCCGCTGCAAAACCCGACTTCCTTGAGCATTTCAATATCATATTGCGTCCTCGCTTGCAGCCTTTGTGCTTCAAGCAGTTTCCCTTCCTGCCGCAGCTTCATTAACTGCTGGGCAAGTTCGATTTTTATGCTTTCAACAGCGAACTCAATCCTGTCGGCAGGCATTACATAATGTCCCGCAGGATATACAAATAACTGTTGTTCCTTCGCTAATATTTCTCCGCTTGTCGGATTGATATAATTTATCTTTTCTATTTCATCGCCGAAAAATTCTAATCTTACCGCAAAGGATTCATAGCTCGGCCATAATTCCACAACATCGCCGCGAACTCTGAACGTCCCGCGGTGAAAATCAATATCGTTTCTTGCGTATTGCAAATCCGCCAGCTTGCCAAGCAGTTCATTTCGTTCGACAGTCTCGCCGATTTTGACGGCAATAACACTCGCTTTATAATCCTCAGGCGAACCCAATCCGAATATGCACGATACCGATGCTACGATAATAACATCTTCCCTGCTCGTAAGACTTGTCGTCGCCGCAAGGCGGAGTCTGTCCAATTCATCGTTTCTCGATGCGTCTTTTTCAATATAAATGTCACGCTGCGGTATATATGCTTCCGGCTGGTAATAATCGTAATAGCTGACAAAGTATTCGACAGCGTTGTTTGGGAAAAGCGATTTGAATTCTTCATATAGTTGCGCCGCGAGGGTTTTATTATGGCTGATAACAAGCGTTGGCCTTTGGTATTGAGCGATGACATTCGCCATTGTAAAGGTTTTTCCACTGCCGGTTACGCCGTATAGGGTCTGAAACTGCCTGCCTGATTTAAGATTATCGGCAAGTTGTTTAATCGCCTCCGGCTGGTCGCCCTTCGGCTCAAAATTCGAAACAAGTTTAAACTTCGCCATATCCTTATTTTATCGCAGATTTCGCAGATTTCACGGATTATTTTGGTTTGGTTATTTAGCCGCCGCCACTTGGGGCGGCGTAATGTTTACCCCGTGAGATGCCTTTTAGGTTATCTCATCGGGGTCATTGCGAGGCCGCAGGCCGCGGCAATCAGAGCCCCGAATGTAAATGAGGGGTAAAACAATTGCTTTCTCCTTGACTTTCAGCGCCAAATATCTATAATATTATGCAGTTATTAACGGAGTAGGAAGAAAATGAGATTATTGAGGATTTCCTGTCTGTTCACAATTCATAGGTATTTCTATGTAAATTATTTGGGAAGAA